>JAGVBM010000406.1 GCA_020059765.1 Bacillota bacterium | reverse complement strand
CACCGGCACGGGTCGTGATTACCGGCAATCCCATAACTTGCGCTTCCATAACGGCAAGGGAATGGTTCTCCACCAGGGTGGGGAGGACGAATAGATCCGCCTGTTTCAGCAAATGGTAGATATCTTTCCGATTCCCCAAAAACTGTACATGATCCTGCAAATTTAATATCTGGGTGATCGATTCCAATTCCCTCCGATCTGCACCGTCTCCAGCGAATAGACACAAAAAATCATCCCGTTTCTTTCTCAACTCCCCCAACGCTTCAAGCAGATAGCGCTGACCTTTGTAGGGCACCAGCCGCGCCGGACAGATGATGACCAATTTTTCATCGGAACGGGGAATTCGTTCAATTCCATCTGTTTGCCGAACGATCTGTTCAACATCCAATCCGTAGGGAATGACAGTCAATTTGTCAGCAGATACCTGAAATCGGTTCAGATATTCCCGACGCAGCCATTCACTTGGCAGAATTGTCGCATCCGCAGAAGATGCACCCAGATGCTCTTCGATGAAACTGTATTTCCAACGCATGGTTCCTTCTTGTAAAATTTCTCCGGTGACAAAAAATTCTTCCATCAGCAAACCGTGAATCGTGGCAACATGCGGGGTATCGGCAGGCTTAACGCGGGACAGCGCCCGTGTGGAAATGACATCGTGCGTGTGGATCAAATCATATCCGTCCAAACCGATCAATAAAGATGCCAATTCAAATACATACCTTTCAATATCCCGGAACCGGGCCCAATCGTCCAAGTCCGGAAGCTCCCGATTATAATAATCCATCATCATGTCATAGACCGGATATAAAATCGGCTTTTTGAGGATGCGTTGGTCAGAGCCGATCAGATAGACGTCATTCATATGGGGATGATGGGCCAGGATCTCTACCTGATGTCCTTTTGCCTCCACCCCTTTTTTTAACACTTGCATATAAGTATGCACTCCACCGACATGCGGCAGATACCAATAGGTTGCCAAAAGAATTTTCACGATGATTCCCCCGATCGCTTTTCCTCTCAACCCACAAACGATGTGATGATATCACTCTATTCCCTCATACCCTGATTCGAAGCGACCCTGACCTATGCAGAATGCCTGATTTTTCAATCTGCGGGTGTCAGCAGATCGCCTTAGGCTTTCACCCATTTGACTCCCAGTGCGTATGATGAATCAATCTCAGTAAGTGAGGTGACAGATATTGAACAAGAGCGGGCGGCGTCCTCCTGTCTACCGGGACCTTGATGACATTCTCGATCAATACCGGTCTGGGGAGATGGCGCTTAATGATGCACTTCGCCGCCTTCATACGCAAGACAAACCGGTTGTGACGCGCAAGAGCGGGCGTTCGATTCCGCAAGACGAAACAAGATTCCAAGAGATCTTGCAGGAGTTGGAAACGATGATCGGGCTGCGTCAGGTCAAAACCCTGGTGAAAGAAATCTTTGCGTTGATCCAGATTCAGCAGCGACGGGAAGCGGCGCAGTTGGCAACGGAACCGGTAGTTTTGCACATGATCTTTAAAGGAAATCCGGGAACCGGCAAAACGACTGTGGCGCGGATTCTTGCCAAGCTGTTGAAAGAATTGGGAGTACTCTCGAAAGGGCATTTGATTGAAGTGGAACGGGCGGACCTGGTCGGAGAGTATATCGGACATACTGCGCAAAAAACACGGGAACAGGTCAGAAAAGCCCTTGGCGGTGCGTTATTCATAGATGAGGCGTACAGTTTGGCCCGCGGCGGCGAAAAAGATTTCGGCAAAGAAGCCATTGACACGTTGGTGAAGGCTATGGAGGATCATAAAAACGACTTTGTCCTGATCCTTGCCGGATATGGATATGAAATGGAGCAGTTTTTGCGGACCAACCCGGGGTTGCCCTCCAGATTTCCCATCATCGTGACGTTTGATGATTACGATGAGACGGAACTGATCAAGATTGCAAAACAAATGCTGCGAACCCGAGAATATCGGTTGTCTGCCGAGGCCGAACAGAAACTTCGCGTCTATTTGCGGTCGATATTTTCCCATGATCGGCGCAACTTCGCCAATGCCAGATTGGTTCGCAACTGTATCGAACGAGCGATTCGCCTGCAAGCTGTTCGCTTGTTGGATATCAAACAGGCAACCCGTGATGATCTTATGTTAATTCTACCGGATGATATTGGGTTTGAGGAGGGGAGCATGCGATGACGAATTGTTTGGTTGTGGGACGACCAAACGTGGGGAAAACCATGTTTTGTGTCAATTTCGCAGAGTTCCTCGGGTTGCATCGATTGGAAGTCTATTATCAGCTGCCTGATGGAACTACCCGTCAGCGAAAATACGACATACCCTCTGCCCGTCACGAACTGTCCGGTCTCGGACTGCACAAAACTCGTTCTTTGCAATCGATTCAACTTGATTTGCCGGGAGGGAAAGGAGTACGCAAATTTACACTGACCGATTCCACGGGATTGACAGACGGTATTCATCCGGACAGGGATTTACGGGAATCCATGGCGCAAACCTTGGCGGAACTTCAACAGGCCAATTGCATTCTCCATATGGTGGACCTGGGGGAGATTGTCAAAACAGGCGGGTTAAAACCTTTGGGGGAACTTGATTTTCAAATCGCGGAATTAGGCGCGTACAAAAGTGGATATGCCTTGTTGGCGAATAAGTCAGACCTGCCCGAAGCAAAAAAAGGAATGCAAATCCTGCGTGAAGAAATAGGAGATTTGCGAATCCTTCCCGTTTCCGCTTTATATCGAAAAGGATTCCGGGAGGTGAAAGAATATGTTTGGCGATTGGTCTAGCGGGATCATAGAGTTGATCGGCATTGTCTTCACTGGGATGGCCGTCAAATGTATGGATGACCTGCTGGACATCGAATATGACCAATGTGTGGGACGCCAAACATTGGCCGCCAAATTGGGGAAGGCCACTTTGCCTTATTCTCTGCTGCTGTTGGGAACTGGCATATATCTGGCAAAAGATTACGGACTGGTTTTGTTCCTCGCAAGTTACGCAATCGGAATGGGGCACGATTTATTTGACAAAATGCCGACCAAACTTCCCGGATGGGCGGAAGGATTGGCGGCTGTTGCAGTCGGAATGATGCTTGCCGGACCTTTGACGATGGTTTGGGGCCTGATGGTGATAGGGGGCATCCAATTTCTTGATGATTTGATGGATATCTATAAAGATACGCAAAGCGGGCAGCGAAACGCTGCAATTCGCTTCGGGGTTGTAGAGACCACTCTGCTGACTTTGATCTGTTTTCTGGCCGCCATTCTTTTGAGTCCGCTCGATTCCGTACTGGTTCTGCTTGCCACACCCCTAGTTCACATAACTCTGGAGATGTTAGGAGGAAGTCCGTGAATGTTGACATATGCCTGGCTGGTTATTGTGTTGTTGCTGATGATATTGATGGGGTATGCAGCGGGCAGGCGGCAGGGAATACAGGCAGGACGCAGGATAGGTAAAGCGGAAGCGAATATCGTGCTGCGGGAAGAAAGCATACGCAGCGGACACTGCAAAACATGCGACCGGATTTATGAATAATACCCGGAACCAACTTGGAATCCTTTCAGATTCCGAGTTTTTGTTTTACAATCAATTTATGATAAGGATATCCTATTGGTTTGCAAATTGCGAGAGGGGGAACAATTTTG
>JAGVBM010000176.1 GCA_020059765.1 Bacillota bacterium | reverse complement strand
GAACGCCAAAGGAATATCCCCCGCATCAAAGTACTTCACGTCTTCCAAATGCTTGTCCAGATACGGACTGTATTCTTCCAGTCCGATGGAAACTTCCCGCACCCGCGACGGTCCAAGCCGGGTGCCGCCGCGGAAAGACACGGTCCAATCCATCGGCATTCCGTAAATAACTGATTGCGCCGCTGCATAATCCTGCGTTGCCCCGATAAACTCATTCCCGTTAAATGCAGGATCAAATTTCATTGGATGATTCATCGCACGCCCTCCCACTCACACACCGCGTCCTTGTGCGGTGATTTTACTTTACCAAGTCTTCCACAAACTTCGGCAGGTTGAAAACCGACTTGTGGATTTTCGGCGAATAGTATTTGGTGTTCGGCGGATCAAACAGTTTCGTTTCATCGACTTGCAGCGGATCGTGCTTTTTCGAGCCCATCGTGAAGCTCCACAGCCCCGACGGATAGGTCGGGATGGAAACGGTGTACAAACGGGTAATCGGATAAATCGCCGCAATGTCTTTGAATACCCGTGTGATCAATTCGCTGTTGAACCAAGGCGATTCGGTCTGCGCCACCAAGATCCCGTCTTCTTTCAACGCTTCATATATTCCTTGGTAAAAATCCCGCGCAAACAACCCGACCGCCGGCCCGACCGGTTCGGTCGAATCCACGAGGATAATGTCATATTCATTCTTGTGTTCCATCACGTGCTTGATTCCATCGATTACTTGCACGTCCACTTTCGGATTGCCGGTCAATTCGCTGGCAATCTGCGGCAGATACTGTTTCGACACTTCAATGACCCGGCCGTCGATTTCAGCCAAGACCGCTTTTTCGACACTCGGATGTTTGACGATTTCACGAATGGCGCCGCCGTCCCCGCCGCCGACAACCAATACTTTCTTCGGATTCGGGTGGGTGTTGAGAGCCACGTGGGAGATCATTTCATGATACACAAATTCGTCCTTGTCGGTGGTCATGACCATTCCGTCCAGCACCAGCATTTTGCCGAATTGAAGTGTATCAATCATCGCCACATCCTGAAAATCCGACTTTTCCGTATGCAGCGTTTGTTTGATTTTTGCCGTAATTCCAAAGTTCGCGGTTTGTTTTTCCGTATACCAAAGTTCCATGGCAGGTACTCCCTCCAACTGTCTTCGCTTTTATCATATTGCCTCTTTCCTGAAAAGCCTATCCAAGAAATCCACACAGTTTCCTATTATACCCGAAGGTTTATCATCTAGCAATTTCGGCCATACTGATTGCTAGTCTGATGTCCACCAAGGAGCGTGGAATGTATGCCTGATAAATCCTTTGTGAAAGACGACCCGCAATTCGATTCGCGGTACGCGTCTCCCATTCTGAATTCCCTGGAACGCAGCCGCAAGCGAAAGATTCTCCTGCTGAAACTCGCTCTTTATTTTGCGGCGGTAGCATTTCTTTCCGGTTTTCTGTTCTACGTGTACGTACGGTTTGCTCCGTTGCCCGACAGCAGCCTGTCCAATCATTCGCAAATGATGGCGGCCGACGGCACCGTGCTGGCGGATCTCTATAATAACGGGCAAAACAATGTCCGTGTCAGCATTCAAGACATTCCGCCCGATTTGCAAAATGCGACGGTTGCCATCGAGGACGCCCAATTTTATCAGCATTCGGGCGTCAATCTGCGGGGGATCGCCCGGGCGCTGTATGTCGACTTGCAGCAGGGGGAGATTGTGGAAGGCGGTTCCTCGATCACACAGCAATTGGCGAAAGTCCTGTACTTGTCCCATGACCGCACCTTTGCCCGAAAAATCCAGGAACTGCTGTTGACCCTGCAGTTGGAAGCCCGTTATAGCAAACAGGAAATTCTTGAGGACTATCTGAATTCGGTGTATTACGGATATGGCGCCAACGGTGTCGGGAATGCGGCCAAGGTGTATTTCAACAAACCGGTTTCCGAATTGAACCTGGCGGAAACAAGCATGTTGGCGGGAATTCCGAAAGGACCCACTTATTATTCGCCCTTTATCGACATGGAACAGGCCAAAGAACGGCAGTGGCAGGTGCTGCAAGCCATGGTTCGGCATAACTACATCACCCGCGAACAGGCAGAAGAAGCCTACCGGCAGGAACTCCGGTTTGCCGAGAAACAGGAAGTGCAGACCGGGATTGCTCCCTATTTTGTTCAATACACGAAGTGGACGGCGTTGAATCTGTTTGGCATCCCCGAAGACGAGTTGTTCAACAGCGGCTTGTCCCTGCAAACAACCCTCGACCTCAATATGCAAAAAGCGGCGGAAGCGGCGATTCAACAATATCTGCCTGCCAATCCCGGACTTCAGGTCTCCCTGCTGGCGATGGATCCGAAAACCGGTGAGATCAAAGCGATGGTCGGCGGCCAGGATTACACAGCCTCTACCTACAACCGGGTGCTTGCTAAGCGGCAGCCCGGTTCGTCCTTCAAACCGATCGTCTATCTGACTGCCCTTGACAACGGGTTAACACCGTCAACCCTGGTCAAGAGCGAACCGACCACTTTTACTTACGATCAGAGCAAAACCTATGAAGTGCATAACTTCGCCAATGAATACACCCACGAATCGATCGGGATGCGGGAAGCGATCAAAAAGTCGGACAATGTCTATGCGGTGGACACGATCTTAAAAGTAACTCCTGACAAAGTCGTGGAAACAGCTCGCCGCTTGGGGATTGAAAGCGAGTTGAAGCCTTATCCGTCGTTGGCTCTCGGGGTCTTTCCCGTTTCCCCCCTGGAATTGGCCCGCGCGTATGCGGTATTGGCCAACGGGGGCACGTTGGTGGAACCCACCGCCATTAAACAGGCGGTCAACACCTACGGCCGGGAAATCTATCGTCAGGACAGAGAAACCCGGCAGGCTGCGGACCCGCGATCCGCGTTTATTCTGACCGACATGCT
>JAGVBM010000331.1 GCA_020059765.1 Bacillota bacterium | reverse complement strand
CCGGAGTGCGCTTGCTCGGCATTGCAACAAATAAGCCGTTGTTTCCATCAATCACACGAATGTCATGAATGACAAACTCATGGTCAATCGTGATTGACGCAATTGCTTTCATGCGTCCTTCCGTATTTACTTTACGGAGTCGTACATCAGTGATTTGCATTTGGCAGCAACCCCCTCTTAGTTGTAATCGCCCCTGAATGTAGTAATTCTATTAATACATGAAATTTCCTCCATAAATTTCGAATAAATGAGAAAATATTTAGCGACATAAATCGATTTTATATGACAAAAAACGTCCGTTGAATCTCACGGACGTTATGTCATATTCCTTTGTTTTTCGAGAATTATCCGCGAACCGCAATCAGCTCGATTTCCAAACCCGCATCCCGCGGCAAACGGGCTACTTGGACCGTCGATCGGGCCGGGCGGTTCTCGCCAAAATACGCGGCGTAAATTTCGTTCACTTTCGCAAAATCATTCATGTCCGCAATAAACACAGTCGCTTTCACAACATCTTGGAAGGAATAACCCGCTTCTTTCAGAACCGCCTCCAGATTTTGAAAAACCTGGCGTGCCTGAGCCTGAATGTCGCCGGTGACAAGTTCACCTTCCGGCGTTAACGGGATTTGGCCGGACGTAAACAACAGATTGCCAGCCTGCACAGCTTGCGAATAGGGACCAATAGCAGCAGGTGCCTCAGTGGTCGCAATGATCTTTTTATCCATTTGCATCCTCCTTATGAATAAGGTTCTGAAACACTCCGGGCTCCACGCGGATTTCCTTCTTGATTTCATCCACATGGGTCAGAACCGTTAAGGCCACGTATTGATCGAGCATTTTGACAACCGGTTCCGAGGTGGACATAAACACCCCGACCCCGACCACTTCCGCCTTAAACTCTTTCATCAAGTCAATCATCGCTTTCGCCGTGCCGCCAGCTTTCATGAAATCGTCGATCAACAGGACACTTGATCTTTCCGGCAATGACCTGCGAGAAAGGGACATCGTCTGGATTCTTCTGGATCCCGAAACATAATTGATCGAGACAGCCGATCCCTCTGTCACCCGGTTGTCCCGACGCACCACCACGGTCGGGATATGCAGATAACGGGCAACCGATACTGCCAGCGGGATCCCTTTCGTTTCTACAGTCAGAATGTATTCGGCGCCAGCCGTCGAAAAAATATGGGCAAAAATCCGTCCCGCCCAGTCAAGCACATCTGATCGCCCCAACAGATCCGACATGTACAAATAGCCTCCCGGCAGAATCCGTTCCGGGTCGGACAGCATCTGACTCATTTCATATACAAATCGGAGTGCCTGCTGTTCCGGCACTCCGGGTATAAATCGAACGCCGCCAGCCGCTCCGGCTTGCGTTTCAAGCGTCCCTAATTCTTCTTTCTGCAAAACATCCCGAATAATCCCCAAATCCTCAGACAAGGAAGATTTGGCAGACTCCAACTTTTCTGCCATATCGGTTAATGACAGCAAGCGATACGGTTGTTCCAACAATGTTTGTGTCAACCGCACGATGCGTTCACTTCTTCGCAAGCCGATCACCTCCCTGAAACACGAACAATCTACACAAAAATATAACATTACTTTCGTAAAAAATACAGCTATCCCAAGAGCAATTTGTTGGCCAGCTCAAGATCATCCGGTTTATCAATATCATTCGCGATCTCAGGGAATGTGGAAATAATCGCCTGCGCTTTGATCTGAAACAAATCCGCAACCCGTTGTTCCAATTTTGGGATGGTCAGCGTTCCCGCCAATTTTGAGAACAGCATGAGAACGACAAAACGAAAGCCCAACTCGGCTGAAAGCGCCAACGGATTTTTGCGAAGTTCCAAAATTCTCTCCACACGATTCAATACGGGAATCATGACGGAAGGACGAAGAACCACCAGATTGCCGCCGGTAAAAGTTCCTTCTTTCAGCTTGACGTATGTGCGTTGAATCCCGGGAAACCGTCGTTCATGAAGCGGCTTTTCGACAATCGGATAGAAAAGGTCGGCACCCGTTTGGCATTTCAACAGGAAATCATCCACCGCTTCCGACGTGAGAAAAGGGATGTCACAGGTTGCCAGCAAGAGATAGTCATGCGGATCGTTTGCCAAATGCAATGCCTTGCTGACATTATCGATCATGCTTCCCGGCTCATCGATCACAACCACCTCTTCAACGTGTGAAGATTGCTGTATGGCGTCCCGGACATAGTCGACCATGGTCTTCCCGTGAATTCGAACAAATGCTTTTCCTTGCGGAGAGAATTCTTGTTGTTCTCCCCCGGCCAAAATGACTGCCCGCATAGAATCACTCCCGCATCGAGCAAATCCTTTCCGTTTTTCCTATTCTTCCCTAGAGAATTCTGGTCAAATACACTTCTTTGGAAAAACCGCGAAGTCCATTGTAAATTCTCTGTGCACGGGTTTCCCGATCGGCAATGGCAAATACTGTCGGACCGGAGCCGGACATCAAGGCCCCCATCGCGCCGAAGCGCAGCATTTTCCATTTTATTTTTTCAACTTCCGGATGCATCCTGAATGTTACGGTTTCCAACACGTTTTTCAGTTGTTTCGCGATCTCTTCCGGATCTCCATCGGCCAAGGCTTGTACCATCGAAATCGTGTCGGGATGTTCCCGTATGTCCGACACTGACAGATTCCCATATACGTCCGCAGTCGACACGGCAATCTGCGGCTTGACGAGGACGACCCATAATGGTGCTGGCGCAGGCAATCGATGAATCTGTTCCCCCCGCCCCCTTGCAATCGCCGTTCCCCCGTATACACAAAACGGAACATCCGATCCGATCTCCGCACCCAATTCCGCCAATTCATCTAAAGTCAGACCGAGATTCCAGAGCCGATTCAACCCGCGCAGCGCGGCCGCCGCATCGCTTGAACCTCCGGCAAGTCCGGCTGCAACCGGAATATTTTTTTCCAGATGAATATGAATTCCCTTGTCAATTCCGAACCGGTTCTTGATCAATTCTGCCGCTTTGTAGACCAAATTCCGGTTGTCTAGTGGAACATACGGAACCGTGCAGGAGATCGATATCAGATTCCCTTCCCGTTCCTCAAACTGCAGATGATCGGACAGATCGACGGTTTGCATGATCATTTCCACTTCATGGTATCCATCCGGCCGTTTATACAGTACGTCCAATGTGAGATTGATCTTTGCCTTCGCTTTTTCACTGATCACCCTAACACCGCCTGCTATACATTCTTCCCTTATCATAAACAAAGAACCATCCTCTCACAAGGATAGTTCCAAATTCCCAAACGATAATTACAACTTGGCCAAATTCAATTGCGGCACCTGTCCTTCCAATCCGGATACCGAAACGGCAGCAAATTGCTGCAGCACCTCGAGTATCGGTTCCAACTTTTCGTAAAAAACGATGACCACTTCACCTTTTTCCATTTCACGAATGGCCTTCGCCAACGCTTTGCATTCGTCATATTCGATTGCGCATTCACGTTCCGGAACTTCATCTTTCACGGCCTGTCGCAGCAGATTGGCGATTTCACCGCGCATTCTGCCGCGCAAATCCTTGTCTTCTTTAATGATCAGGCGGTGAAAACCGCATGCCGCCGCCCGCCCCGCTTGTTCTACCACACTGTCATCCCGGTCCCCCGGAACACCGATGACCCCCGTAAGTCGCCTGCCTCGCCAGTGGGACGCCATACGGCTAATGGCAGCAAACGAATCAGGATTGTGTCCGTAATCCACCATGACATACCCGTTGCCGACTTGATACAAATTGGTCCGGCCCGGATTGTTCCAGTCACTTCGGAAGTTGATCAACGAGAAGGCGATTTGTTCCCGTGATACACCCAGTGCCCGGCTGGCGGCGATGGCGGCCATCGCGTTGGCAATATGAAAGTCGGCACTTCCGCCCATTGTCACTGGGATCGCGGTCACATCAGCCACTTGCAGTTCATGTTGACCGGTCGCTTCTACAATCCAACCGTTTTTTAAAAAATAGACGGTCCCGCCAACGGACAAATGCCGTTTGAGCAACGGGTGCTCCATGTACATAGAGAAGTACACGATCTTTTTTCGCACCTTGCGAACCCGGGGGTTCCCGCCCAAACCCGTCAGATTCTCGTCATCCGCGTTCAATACGAGGGTTCCGTCTTCTTTTACCCGTTCTGCCAACAAGGATTTGATATGCACCAAATCTTCGATTTGCTCGATACCGTCTTGTCCGATATGATCTGGTTGAATGTTGGTAACCACCGCCACATCGGACCAGTCATATCCCAGTCCTTGCCGAATCAGCCCGCCTCTTGCCGTTTCCAATACGGCAGCTTCCACCACAGGATCGGATAACACGGTTCGTGCCGAACGCGGACCGGTTGTATCCCCTTTTTCAATACATTCTCCGGCAATATAAATCCCGTCTGTCGTGGTCATTCCGACAGTCCTGCCGGTTTCCCGGAGGATATGGGCAATCATGCGGGTTGTCGTTGTTTTTCCGTTTGTTCCGGTTATCGAAACGATCGGAATGCGGCTGGGTGTGCCGGGTGGGTACAACATGTCGACAATGGCCTCACCCGCATCGCGCCCTTCCCCTTCACTCGGGAAATGGTGCATTCGGATGCCGGGCGCCGCATTGACTTCAATAATGCCGCCATTTCCGCTCCGCAAAGGTTCCGATATATCATTCATGACAAGATCGACCCCGCATATATCCAGTCCGATCATTCGTGCCGCCCTTTCGCAAAGACGCGCATTGTCCGGGTGTACGAAGCCCGTTACATCTTTGGCGATCCCGCCCGTCGACAGATTTGCGCTGTCCCGCAACCAGACGGCTTCCCCTTCTGCCGGGACGTATTTTAAATGCAAACCCTGTTTTCGCAAATGTCCAACCAGAATGGGATCGATGGCAATT
>JAGVBM010000104.1 GCA_020059765.1 Bacillota bacterium | reverse complement strand
TAAACGGTTGGGGCAACCGTCTGACATTGCCCATGCCTATCTGTATCTGGCTTCGGACGAAGCAGCCTATGTCAACGGCGCCACGCTGCATGTAGACGGAGGAATTGCACTTTAATTCCGGAAATCCGGAATTGTCCGGAAAACCGGAAAAGTGTCTGACAATAGCCAGAACAGACCGAATTTTGAAAACGCTTGCAAACTGATTCCGGAAATCCGGAAAATCGATTCTTGCAGCTAGCAGTTTGGACAGGAGTTTTGGATAGGAGTTTCGGAGAGAGAAGCGCGGGAGGAACGAAATATGGCAGCACGATTTGTGACGGCAGAAGAAGCGATCGCAAAAATTCCCGACGGCGCCACCATCGCCACCGGCGGATTTGTTGGGGTTGGCCATCCGGAATATTTGACGTTGACCTTGGGCAACCAATTTCGCGAACACGGGTCACCTAAGAACTTGACCATCTTCTTTGCAGCCGGTCAAGGGGATGGAAAAGAGCGGGGATTGAACCATTTGGCGCAAGAAGGACTGGTCAAACGGGTCATTGGCGCCCATCTGGGATTGACGCCCGGTCTTGGACGGCTGGTGACGGAAAACAAAATTGAGGCGTACAACTATCCGCAAGGAGTAATCAGCCATTTGTTCCGGGACACGGCGGCCGGCAAGCCGGGAACCTTGACCCATGTCGGGTTGCACACGTTTGTCGACCCCCGTTTGCAGGGCGGAAAACTGAATGCGCGAACCACTCAAGACCTTGTGCAAGTGATGAACGTAATGGGCAAAGAGTATCTGTTTTTCCCGGCGGTTCCCGTACATGTGGCCTTGTTGCGGGGAACGACGGCGGATGAAAAAGGGAACGTGACCCTGGAGAAAGAACCGCTGACATTGGAAACATTGTCGATCGCCCAAGCGGCCAAAAACAGCGGGGGTCTCGTGATTGTCCAGGTCGAGCGGATCGTTAAGGAAGGAACCCTTGACCCCAAACTGGTGAAGATTCCGGGAATCCTGGTGGATTATGTGGTGCAGGCTCCGCCGGAACATCACCGGCAGACATTTGCGGAAACGTACAATCCGGCATATACAGGAGAAATTCGAATATCCATGAAGGATAAAAAGGAAGCTGTCCTCGACGAGCGCAAGATCATTGCGCGCCGTGCCGCGATGGAACTGCAGCCGGAGATGATCGTCAATCTGGGCATTGGAGTGCCGGAACTGGTTGGGGTCGTGGCTGCTGAAGAGAGTATCGAGGATTTCATGACTTTGACGGTGGAAGCGGGACCGATCGGCGGGTTGCCGGCAGGCGGTCTCAGCTTTGGCGCTTCCCTAAACCCGGAAGCGATCATCGATCAGCCGAACCAGTTCGATTTTTACGATGGCGGCGGTTTGGATCTCGCATTTTTGGGATTGGCCCAGACCGACCGGAAAGGAAACATCAATGTCAGCAAATTCGGCAGCAAGATTACCGGCTCCGGCGGTTTTATCGATATCAGTCAAAACGCCAAGAAAGTTGTCTTTTGCGGGACGTTTACGGCGAATGGACTGGAGGTAAAGTCCGGCGACGGAACCTTGCACATTGTGACAGAGGGGAAAGTACGGAAGTTTCTCGATTCGGTGGAACAAATCACGTTTAATGGCGAGTTTGCCCAATCGTCCGGTCGGACGATCCTCTATGTGACGGAAAGGGCGGTCTTCCAACTGGATCAAATGGGATTTCGTCTCGTGGAAATCGCTCCGGGCGTTGACCTGGAACGGGATATCCTCGCACAAATGGATTTTGTTCCGCAAATGGATCCGGAGTTGCGTTTGATGGACGCACGGATTTTCCGCAATGCCCCAATGGGGTTATCGGACAAATAACTGGTTTCTGCCAGTTCAGTTAGAAAAAGGGGGAGAGCAGCGATGGAAATCATTGCGATTTTACTGGCGCTTGGACTGTTGATGTTTTTTGCCTACCGGGGATTCCCGGTGATTGTGTTCGCACCGATTTTTACGATTCTGGCAGTCGTCTTGTCGGGACTGCCGTTGATGCCCAGTTATACGGAAACGTTTATGGCGAATGCGGCGAATTATGTGAAAGCGTTTTTCCCGATCTTTCTGTTGGGGGCGATTTTCGGCAAGGTGATGGAAATGAACGGGGCGGCGGCCTCCATCGCCCATACGATTGTCAGAGGACTCGGCAGCAAGCGTGCGATGCTGTCGGTGGTGTTGTCGGGAGCGATTCTGACCTATGGCGGCGTGTCGTTGTTTGTGGTGGCATTTGCCGTGTATCCGTTCGCGGCTGCCATCTTCCGGGAGGCCGACATTCCGAAGCGTTTGATTCCGGGGACGATCGCGTTGGGTGCATTCACGTTCACGATGGATGCATTGCCCGGATCGCCGCAGATTCAGAACATCATTCCGACCAACTACTTCGGCACGGATGCCTATGCGGCGCCGCTGGTCGGGATTGTCGGCGGATCGATGGTGTTTGCCCTCGGCATGTGGTGGTTGGAGCGCCGCCGCAAACAGGCGGCGGCAGCCGGTGAAGGATACGGAGAGGGACATATCAATGAACCGGAAGTGAAGGAAGGGGAGAAATATCCAAGCATCTGGGTTGCGATCATTCCTCTGCTGCTCGTGCTGATCACCAACTACGTGTTAAGCAGAACCTCTCTCAGCGCGGCAGGCTGGTACGATGCGGACTTGTTGAAAAAATACAATATTGCCAACGTGAAAACGGTTGTTTCCTCCTGGTCTTTGATTGTCGCACTGATCGTCGGCATTTCGGCTGCGCTGTTGATTAACGTTAAACAGACGCAAACCAAGCTGGCTTCTTCTTTAACCGCAGCCGCCATGGGTTCCCTGCTGGCGATTTTCAATACGGCGTCGGAGGTTGGATTCGGAAACGTGATC
>JAGVBM010000129.1 GCA_020059765.1 Bacillota bacterium | reverse complement strand
TCTTCGGCGGTGAAGGCTTTATCATGCAGAAGCTGGAAGGAGACGGACTCGCGTTCGTACATGCGGGCGGAACGATCTACGAACGCGAACTGCAGCCGGGCGAGGTCCTGCGGATCGACACCGGATGCCTGGTGGCGATGACCAAGGATGTCGATTATGACATCGAGTTTGTCGGCGGTGTAAAGACCGCGCTGTTCGGCGGAGAAGGGCTGTTCTTCGCGACCTTGCGCGGTCCGGGCAAAGTGTGGGTGCAGTCGCTGCCGTTCAGCCGTTTGGCGAGCCGCGTGTTTGCCGCAGCGCCGCAGGCGGGCGGGCACCGCACCGGTGAAGGTAGCATCCTTGGCGGTCTCGGCGACCTATTTGACGGGGACTAAGAGAAACAAAAAGAAATAACCGCTTTGAAAGGAACGAATGTCGTATGGCCGTTGGTTGCAGCAGCAACCAACGGTTTTTTTATTACATACGTCCGGCATCTGCAAAGTCACGGCGGATGCCGGGCATTCCCGGCATCCAGTTGGCCGGAACTCCAAGCCCTGTTTCCCGGCCGTATTGGATCCCTTGCAAAAGACGCAGTATCTCGGGCGCGTTCCGTCCGACTTCACGGGGATAGATCAGCTTGGAAACAATTACTCCCTCCGGGTCGATAATCACGGTGGCACGAATCGCCGTTCCCGTATCCGTGTCCAGTACGCGGTAAGCACGGGAGATCTCTTGCGTACGGTCACTGACCAAGGGATATTGAATTGTTCGAGCCGAGGGCGAGATTTCGGCAAATACTTTGTGGGCATATACACTGTCGGTGCTGATTCCCAGCACTTCCGCGTTGAGCTGCCGCAACTGCGGATAAATGACAGCGACCGCTGCCAGTTCGGTCGGTCAAACGAATGTAAAATCACTTGAATAGAAGAATAGAATTAACCAATGACCGTGGTACGCCTCGGAGGATACTTCGGTTTCCTTGCCCTGATAGTACGCCGAGGCGGTGAAACGGGGAGCTTTGTCATCGCGGCTGGCGCAAAAGGGCAACGGACAGGAACCCAGCGTTTTGGCGCTGGGGGCAGAATGGATGGTTTTCTGATCCACGATGGACCCTCCTCTGTTGTGGGCAAAATCCTATGTTTCTTCAGCACACCATATGCGACATGGCGATGGGAGGAGACAGATGCTCCTGCCTATTTTTCCGGCACTCAAACAGTAAGAATCGAATCGCACCGGAAGAAAATGTTTAGAGGGAGAGCGGTGCTGATTGTTGAATATAGAACTAGGGACTGTTCCGTTGACCGGATCAAATGAAGAGGCGGAGGTATGGAATGACGAACGAATCCACTGTACATCACAAGAAATTGGCGAGCTTTAAACTTTTCAAGCGGGTGTTGTTTATCCTGATCGGTGCCGGCTTGGTATCAATCGGATTGGAGATATTCCTGGTTCCCAACCGGATTATTGACGGCGGGATTGTCGGGATTTCGATTATTGCCTCGTATCTGACGGGATTTCCATTGGGGATGTTTTTGTTTCTGCTGAACCTGCCGTTTCTGATTTGGGGGTACAAGCAAATCGGCAAAACTTTCACCTTGTCCACCTTGTTTGGTGTATCGGCGATGTCGATCGGAACCGCCTTGCTGCACCCGGTTTCCAAAATCACGGATGATCCGTTGTTGGCGGCCGTTTTTGGCGGAGTGATACTCGGCATCGGCATCGGACTGGTTATTCGATACGGCGGGTCGTTGGACGGGACGGAGATTGTGGCTATCGGGCTTAACAAGCGAACGCCCTTTTCCGTTGGGGAAATGGTGATGTTTTTCAATATTTTCATTTTGGGCAGCGCCGCATTTGTGTTTGGCTTGGACCGGGCGATGTATTCACTGATTGCCTATTTTATCGCATTCAAGATGATCGATGTGACGATCGAAGGATTCGAAGAATCCAAATCGGTCTGGATTATCAGCGACAATCATAAAGAGATCGGGGAAGCTTTGCTGGCCCGATTGGGACGCGGGGTCACCTATTTGACCGGGGAAGGCGGGTACACCGGCGACGACAAGAAGGTGATTTTCTGCGTCATTACCCGTTTGGAGGAAGCGAAACTGAAGTCGATCGTCGAAGAAATCGATCCGGGAGCGTTTCTGGCAATTGGCAACATCCATGACGTTAAGGGCGGACGTTTCAAAAAACGGGATATTCATTAAATGCAGCGGAAGAGGGGGTCGAACAGCTTATGGGGAACGGGATCCGTCGCTTTGCAGCGGTTTTATCGGTCCTGTTAATTACGCTTGCAGCAGTGCCCGTCTTTGCCAAGGAGGCGAATGCGGCTGCTTCAGAAATTGAGGTGCGTGTTGACGGGAAGCGGGTATTGTTTGATGTTCCACCCCAGTTGGTTCAGAATCGCACATTTGTCCCCCTGCGCGCCGTACTGGAAGCAATAGGAGCGAAGGTCTGGTGGGATCAGTCCGCGCAGACCGGCTATGCGGAAAAAGACGGTGTCACCATTCGGATGCCGCTCGGCAGTTATCAGATTTATCGAAATGAGCAAGCGATTGAAATGGATGTTCCGATCCAGATTGTTAACAACAGATTGTTGATTCCCCTTCGTTTTGTCTCCCAAGCACTTGGCGGCGTGGTCGATTGGCGAGCCGCTTCCGGCACGTCACCGATGCTGATCACGATTCAATCAAACGTTGCCGATCTCAATCGAATCGGACAACCTGCTGAGATTACCGTGCTCAACGGATCCGGCAAGGTCTTGAACCAGATGATGCGGCAGGTTTCCGACTTGCTGCAAAAAGGGGAAATCAGCCAGAAAGTCAGCCGGGAATACGGCTTTGCCTATCAGAAACCGGTTCGGATTTATTTGGCTGCCGATGACGAAGATTACAAGCAGCTATTGGTTCATTATAATGTTGCCGACGTGCAGCGGACAGAATCAATCGTCCAGGTCAGCGACGGATTGACCAACGGGAACATCATTTTTATTCCTCTCAACTCCTATATCATGGATGGAGAGCTTTCGGAACGTTACCTGACAAATGCTCTTGCACATGAATTGACTCATGTGCTTTCCAATCAAAATGGGCTTTTTCGCATGCCGATCTGGATGGAAGAAGGATTGGCATGGCAAATTGGGCTTAAGCTTCAAAATGAAGGAGATCCTTCCGTTGTGGCAGACGGCAATAAAACCTGGATGCGAAACCTGATTTTGCGAACGAAACAGGAGGGCAAGCTGATCGGATTGATCAATGACCAAGAAGAATCACTCACGGCCATCGTGAAATACAATGTTGAACTGCAGGATTGGATGGCGATGGACTTTTTGCTTCAGCAGTACGGAGAAGACAAGCTACGGAACTACTTGCAGCTTATTCGGCAGGAAACGCCGGAACCCTTCCTCAATGCATTCGGTACTTATCAGGAAACCTTCGAAAAACAGTTCGATGCATCGCTCACTCAATCCCTGCAGCGAGCGGATCGGGGGGTGAAGATTCAGCTTCGTGTTTCTGAGGAGTTTCAGGGGGAATTCTCGATTCTGCCAAAAGCAGAGACCGCATGGCGCGTGTATCACCTGAATCCGGGTGAGTATACGATCACTGTTTTTCCTGACGGAACAATCGAAGGAATACAGGCAGAGCGTTTGGAAGAGGAAAGCGGTCCGCCGGAAACAAATGTCATGCACCTGGAACTCAAACCCGAAACGAATGTTTCGGAAGCGGGGAAAACGATACAAATCGCAGGATTTATCCTGTACTATGAATTCGGTGATTATTTTCTGCTCAACGGGTGGAAAAAATACGGCGATCAAAGTGTTGATTATTCGAAAACCAATCAAATGGCCGGCGTTGAAATTCTGAGCGTCGAATCATTATAACGGTTTTAATCTTTGAGAAATCGAACGGCAAGCTCCCCGCTTTTTTCCGCTTCCCGCCTTAACTCAAGCAAGGGCTCGCGCATTTCAGCCCTGATGGCATCCAAGTTGTTTTCGACCTGCAGGATTTGCTCATTTAATTTTTCCAGACTGACATTTGTTACCCGTTCTCCTTGCGGACGACGGAGCCGGTGGACAAACCGGTCGATTTTTGGATCGTATGACAGCGGAATAAAGGGGACTTCGTAAAGTGCCGCCAGAATTAAAGAATGCAGGCGCATGCCGATGATCATGTCCATGTTGGCAATGATGCTCGAGATGTCGCGAAAGGTAAATTGACGATTCAGCAGTACACTCGGTTCCTCCATCAAATCGGCAACGGTTTTGGATACCCCCACATCCCCGGGATATTGCATCGGAATGAACACGACTTGCCAACCGCGGCGAACCAGATTGTCGCATGTGCGGGCAAGGATTTCCAGATAGGGGTGGGAGGTGTTCCAATTGCGGATCGCAATTCCGGCCAGAGGCTTGTCCCCTTTTTGGGAGCGGGGCATCAGCCCGAATTCGTGCAAAATCTGTCTCCCCGTTTCTTTCGGGAACAAATGGGTATCAATGGAAAGT
>JAGVBM010000390.1 GCA_020059765.1 Bacillota bacterium | reverse complement strand
TCCGATACGGGCGGTTCGATCCGTCAGCCCGCATCCTATTGCGGAGTTGTCGGGCTGAAGCCGACCTATGGCCGCGTCTCCCGCTTCGGGCTTGTCGCATTCGCGTCCTCGTTGGACCAGATCGGCCCGCTCACCCGGACAGTGGAGGACGCCGCCATCGTGCTGCAGTCGATTGCCGGCTATGACAAGCTGGATTCCACTTCCGCCGACGTCGAGACATCCGATTATCTGTCCGCATTGACAGGGGATATTAAGGGATTGCGGGTCGCCATACCGAAGGAATATTTTGCGGAAGGACTCGACCCGGAAGTGGCGGCGAAAGTCAAAGAAGCGATCCGCGTATTGGAAGCGCAGGGAGCGGTTGTAGAAGAAGTGTCATTGCCGCACACCCAATATGCGCTGTCCTGCTACTACCTGATTGCTCCGGCCGAAGCGTCTTCCAATCTGGCCCGCTATGACGGGGTTCGCTACGGAGTGCGGACGGAAGAAGCCGACAATCTGCTCGACATGTACAAGAAAACCCGTGCCGAAGGATTCGGTCCGGAAGTGAAAAGACGCATCATGCTGGGAACGTATGCCCTGTCGTCCGGATATTACGATGCCTATTACCTGCGGGCGCAAAAAGTCCGCACTCTGATCAAACAGGATTTTGACAAGGTGTTCGAGAAGTTTGACGTGGTCGTTTCGCCGACAGCGCCTACAGTCGCGTTTCAGGCAGGAGAGAAAAATCAGGATCCGCTGACCATGTATTTGAACGATATTTTCACGATCCCGGTCAACTTGGCGGGTTTGCCGGGAATTTCGGTTCCCTGCGGATTGGTGCAGGGGCTGCCCGTCGGTTTGCAAATCATCGGCAAGGCGTTTGACGAATCCACCGTTCTGCGCGTCGCCCACGCTTACGAACAAACAGCCAATTTGAAGTTGCGTCCGGAAATTGCGGGAGGTGTTCGGGCATGACCCAAGCGGTGAACCAAGAGCAACAGTTTGAAACGGTGATTGGCCTGGAAGTGCACGTGGAGTTGAAGACCCAGTCGAAAATTTTCTGCGGCTGCTCCACTCACTTCGGCGCTCCTCCGAACACCAACGTATGTCCGATCTGCCTCGGTCATCCCGGCGTGCTGCCGGTGCTCAACCGACACGCACTGGAACTGGCGATCAAGGCGGCGTCCGCACTGAACTGTCAGATTGCGGAAGAGAGCAAGTTTGACCGCAAGAACTATTTTTATCCCGATTCGCCAAAAGCCTATCAGATTTCACAATATGACAAACCGGTCGGGCAGCATGGCTGGATCGAAATCGAGGTCAACGGGGAAACGAAGCGAATCGGCATTACTCGCGTCCACCTGGAAGAGGATGCGGGCAAATCCAGCCATGCGGCGGACGGAACCCACACGTTGGTCGATTTCAATCGGGTCGGGGTGCCATTGATCGAGATTGTCTCCGAGCCCGATATTCGCACGCCGGAAGAAGCGCGCGCCTATCTGGAAAAACTGAAAGCGATCATGCAATACTGCGAAGTATCCGATGTGAAAATGGAAGAAGGATCGCTGCGCTGCGATGCCAACATTTCCCTGCGCCCGTTCGGCCAGCAGGAGTTTGGCACGAAGACGGAGCTCAAGAACATGAACTCCTTCCGCAACGTGCAACGTGCCTTGGAGTATGAGCAGGAGCGCCAAGCCAAGGTGTTGCGGGAAGGCGGAACGATTGTTCAATCGACGCTCCGCTGGGACGATGCGAGAAATGAAACCATTGTCATGCGAAGCAAAGAGGAAGCCCATGATTATCGGTATTTCCCGGATCCGGATCTGGTGAAACTGCAGATCAGCCGGGAGTGGGCGGAGGCGATTCGGCAAACGATCCCGGAATTGCCCGATCAACGAAAAGCCCGCTATGTGCAGACATTGGGGCTGCCCTCCTATGACGCGGAAGTGCTGACCGGTTCCAAAGGAGTTTCCGATTTCTTTGAACAGACGCTTGCCTACACGGATAACGCGAAAAGCGTCTCGAACTGGATCATGGGGGAACTGATGGCGCATCTCAATGAGGCGGGACAGGACATTGCCGATACGAAGATTTCCCCGCAATCCCTTGGCAAATTGATCGATTTGATTGACAAAGGGACGATCTCGACGAAGATTGCCAAAACCGTATTTGAAGACATGTTCGCATCGGGAGACGATCCGGAATCGGTCATTCAGGCGAAAGGTCTGGTTCAAATCTCCGATGAAAGCGAGCTGGCCAAGATCGTGGAAGACGCGATTGCCAACAATCCGCAATCGGTTGCCGACTATCAGGCCGGCAAGGAAAAAGCGTTGGGGGCGCTCGTCGGTCAGGTGATGAAAGCGACAAAGGGCAAGGCGAACCCGCAGCTTGTGAATAAGCTGCTGCTGGAAAGGCTGTAAGCATACATGTCCACCCCAGGCGACGGCCTGGGGTTTTGCACAAGTCGAATCGAATACAAGTCGAATCAGGAGAGGATCCGTGTGATCAAACAAAGGGCCCGGCTGATCTACAATCCTTCGTCCGGCAAAGAAATGATGCGCCAATATCTGCCGGAGATCCTTGACATCATGGAATCCGCAGGGTTGGAAACCTCCTGCCACATGACAAAAGGTGCGGGGGATGCCATGCAGGCGGCCATGCAGGCAGCGAAGGAAGAGTTCAAGTATGTGATTGCCGCAGGAGGCGACGGAACGGTCCATGAAGTGGTCAATGGCCTGTCGTTGGCGTCTGTTCGCCCAATTTTGGGCATTCTCCCGGCCGGTACAAGCAACGATCTGGCTATGGCGCTGGGGCTGCCGCGAGATCTGGTGAAAGCGGCCGAACAGATTGCCAGGCTGCAGGTTCGACCGCTTGATGTCGGACAGGTGAATGACCAATTTTTTATCAATATTGCAGGTTGCGGCAGAATTACGGAAATCACCTATGAAGTGCCCAGCAAAATGAAGACGGCGCTCGGGCAATTGGCCTATTACATGAAAGGATTGGAAAAAATTCCTCAGTTGCGGCCGATTCATCTGGAAGTTGAAGCCCCAAACTTCGGATTTTCCGGCAAAGCCATGCTGAGTTTGATCTGCAATTCCCGCCGCGTCGGCGGGTTTGAAAAATTGGCCCCGCAGGCTCAGCTTGACGACGGACTGTTTGACGTGATCATTGTCAAACAGGCGAAATTATCCGAGGTGATCAAGTTAGCGACAGCAGCCATTCGCGGTGAACATCTGCACAACGAGCGGATTGTCTATTTTCAAACCGATTCGTTGACAGTGTCTTCCAATGAACAGGTGGATTTGAATTTGGACGGGGAGTACGGGGGCGCACTGCCGAAAGAGTTTAAAATGCTGAAGCATCATCTGCAGGTGTTAGCATAGAAAATTCATTTGGCCCTAGAATAAAGTATTTGTGAAAAATGTCACAATCAGTTCAAAAACTCCCCCTATTAAATGCAAAAGAAACTAATTCTAATGTGATAATATAAAGATGTGGAAGATAACCC
>JAGVBM010000167.1 GCA_020059765.1 Bacillota bacterium | reverse complement strand
TTTCCGGAATCTTGCTCATTCGTTCCAGTTCGGGCAATTGAGAGAAGGCCATCAGCAGAAATCCGAACAAAAAGTAACGAACCACATATCCTGAAGAATTCGGCGGGAAAAACGTGTCGATCACGCCCAGCACAATTTCTCCGACAAACAGCAGCACGAACAGCCAGACCCGGCTGCCGACCGCATTCCGGTAGACAGACGCGGCCATCCACAAAAACAGCAGGAACAAGAAAGTGCGGGTAAATTCATTCGCTTCCATGAAATGACCGCTTAACAGCTGTCCCGCCCCGTCCCCCAGTTGCACCATTCCTCGCCACATCCACTCCTCTAGCCAAAAAGGAATGTGCGGATAATAATATCCATGCAGCATATAGAAGACTGCCAGCCATTTCAGCAGACTTTTCCAGATGATCTGGGGAATCAAGAGGTCGGTGAGCAGGAGTGCCCCAACAAACAGATAAAATCCCGTCATGTCTGGAATGCCGCCGATTTGTCCGAGAGGTGCGAGCAATTGATACATCCATGCGAACAGGATCAAATAAAGGAAAGCATTGCGCCCTATTTCCGAACCCCACTCAGTTCGCCGCCACATAGGTTGCCTCCCCCTTCACCGTTTCCTCCAGTTCCTGATCGCTGCCGACCACATAGACATGCACACCGAACACAGCCATTTTTCCAATCCATTGACGTTCTGTTTCACTGACGGCCGTCGGCGGCTTGATCAGGAACAATTCGGCCTTCATCTTCCGATGCTCCAGGAAACTGACCAATCGGACAATTTCTTCGTTGATCACCGGCGTAATCAGCACGGCGGTCGATCCTCTGGGCAAATAATTGATTTCTTTCAGCACCGTATCTTTGAACGATTGATTCGAATCCGGTTGGACAAGCGCCAGATGTTCGAGAATCTTCACGTATTGCTCCTGATTTCTCGACACGGGCAGAACCATCCGTTCTTTGCCGTAGGACACCAAGCCTGCCGAATACTTTCTTTCCAACGCATATCGAATCAGGGACGCTGCCGTCGTGACAGCCGTCTCGAATATTGCCCCCATTCCGGCCTCGTAATCGTATTGGCTGCGGTTCAGAAAAAACATCAGCTCATTGGTCACGTGCAGTTCGAATTCTTTCGATTTGATCGACCCCGTGCGGGCGGTGGCCCGCCAATGAATGCGGGACAGCCGGTCACCGGGGGCATACTCGCGAACCCCCAACACGTTGTTCGTGTCTTCCGCCATCCGGTTTTGGGCAAAAGACGCACCGGTGTTAAACTGATTGACCGTATGCCAATAACGGATCTGCACCGTTCGCGGATAGACCGTGATCACATCCTGCCGCGAATGGACAAACTCTTTGCGGACAAACCCGAAAATGTCGCCCGTCCGCAAAACCGTATGTTGGATGGAATACTTCCCCCGTTGCAGATTGGGTATGGTGTACTGCATGCGGATTTTTCGTTCGAAACCCGGAAAAAACATCCGTCGGCCAGACGCCCCTTGCAAGGTCCAGCGATGAGGAATCTGCTCTTCGACGACCAGCCAGGCCAGAGGCCATTGTCCGCTTGAACGGATCTGCAAATTCACATCCAACGAAGCACCCGCCGTCAGTTTCGTACTGCTGACCTTCCGCACGCTGGTCATTCGCTTTCCCGCGAATCGATACGTAAGAAACGCATAGAGCGCGATGATGCCGGTCGCGTAAAACAAAAACCATGCGGAATAACCGCCTTGAAACTTGGCGAACGAATAGGCGGACAGCAGCATGACGCCCCACAACACGGATCTCCCGACTGATTTCAACACCTTACCGTCTCTCCCTGTCCCGCGTAATCGGCACCGGAATGCTGCGCATACTGTCACGCAGCACGTGATCGACGGTCGTACCCGACAATCTTGCTTCACTCTTCAGAATGATCCGGTGACCGAACGTAAAGGGCACCAACCGCTTGATATCATCCGGGATCACATAATCCCGTCCAACAATCACGGCCAGCGCCATCGAAGCTTTCAGCAGCGCCAGCGACCCGCGGGGCGAGACCCCCAAATACACATCGCGATGTTCACGGGTGGCGACGGCGATTTTTACAATATATTCGCGCAGAACCTGTTCCACATGAACGCTTTGCACCGCACGCTGCAGGTCATGCAGCGTTTCCAGATCGATCACCCGCTGCAGCTCCTGGATCGGATGGCCTTTTTCCTGCCGCGACAAAATACGGATCTCATCCTGCAGTTCCGGATATCCCAACTGAATCTTCAGCAGGAACCGGTCTAATTGGGCTTCCGGCAGGGGAAACGTCCCTTCATATTCGATCGGGTTTTGTGTCGCCATGACCAAAAACGGCTTCGGCAGTTCGTATGTCACACCGTCCACGGTCAGATTTCCTTCCTCCATCGCTTCCAGCAGCGCCGATTGGGTTTTCGGCGATGTACGGTTGATCTCATCCGCCAGCACAATATTCGCCAGGATCGGTCCCGGGCGGAACTCAAACTCCTGCGTCTTTTGATTATAAATCGACACGCCGGTTACATCTGACGGGAGCAGGTCGGGGGTAAACTGAATTCGCTTGAAGGAGCAGCCGACCGATTTTGCCAGCGCCCGCACCAGCATCGTCTTCCCGACGCCCGGAACGTCTTCCAGCAATACGTGTCCCCCGCTCAACAATGCAACCAGACAAAGCTGGACCGCTTCCGTCTTGCCGACAATCACCTTTTCGACATTGGCCACGACCTCTTGCAGAAATGCGTGCGGCTTGTCGTAACTTGCATCCACCAAATGCGGTTCACTGGTTCTGTTCACGCAGTACGTCCTCCAGTCTTTCGGGAAAAAGTATGTCTTTTTTCTCGTATTTTAATTTCGATAAGAAACATTTGGAACCCTTCTCCGAATTGAAAAAATTGCCATATCTTTCATTCCATTCTATCTTTAGCCTACCATGTTTCCCTATCCTTCGCACCGGAAAAAAAGGGTAATCCCCAGCCGCGCCCGTTCAAAAAAAAAAACTCCATGCGATTGTCGCATGGAGGAAATAGGTTGCATGTCAGAGTCTTACGATCACAGCCCCAAATAGGAAGACGGGTCGATATATTTCATCCTGCTGCCGCTGATCCCTGTTGCCACCGAGAAGTGCAGGTGCGGTCCGGTCGATTGTCCATCGCTGCCGACGGCCGCAATCTGCTGGCCTCGCTTGACTTCTTGTCCGACCGATACAAAAATTTGGTTGCCGTACATATGTCCGTAGACGCTCATCAAGCCGTTGGCGTGTTGGATAACCACCCAATGACCGAATCCGGAAGCGACTCCCGCAAACAGGACAATTCCGTTATCGACGGCGACAATCGGCGCTCCGACAGGTGCCGCGATGTCTACGCCCGCATGCAGGGATCCCCAGCGCATCCCATACCCAGACGTGACGGTTTGCGATGAGGGAACCGGCCATGCCCAGCTGCCCGCGCTTTTGATTTGTCTGCCCTTGTTCGCCTGCTGCTGCGCCAGGATGGCAGCCGTAATCTGCGCTTCGATGACCTGCATTTCCCGTTCTTCATTACGAGCAACTTCTTCTGTCATCTTGCGCTTTTCCTGCACTTGCGCCAACAGCGTTTGTTGTTCCGCTTTCAACGCCGCCTGTTCATTTTTGATGGCCACCAACGCTTGCTGGCGAACCAATCGAACTTCCTGTTCCTGTTTCAACTG
>JAGVBM010000194.1 GCA_020059765.1 Bacillota bacterium | reverse complement strand
TCCGGCTGTGACATTGTCCGGCACTTCCGGCTGCCGCGGCAGGATCAAAGTAAGCGGTCCGGGCCAGAATGCATCCATACATGTCTGTGCTACAGGCGGTACGAATGCCGCCACTTTTGCCAGTTGCTGCACATCTCCAATGTGGACAATCAACGGATTATCGGAAGGACGGCCTTTGGCCTGAAAAATTTTATCCACAGCCTGCTCATCAAGTGCATTTGCTCCCAATCCGTATACGGTCTCCGTCGGAAACGCCACCAGTTCCCCTTTCGCGAGCAGTGCGGCGGCCTGTTGTATGTCATGTTCGCTTGAACCGAATCGTTCCGTTTTCATAAAAAGCCCTGCCTTATCTGATGTCTGGTACTACAGGCATATTATAACATCCCAACCCGGAAATCCAGTCTAGGACTGTATTCATGGAACGATTGTTCGAGTTGTACACATTATCCACAATGGGGTTGTGGATAACTTGTTGTTACAGAATTTTTCGCATTGGAACGGCGCGTTTCCGATGTTGTCGAAAATGCAGGGATGCCATGACTTCGGGCGGGATCTCACTGTCGCTGAGAATTGTAAATCCTATGTGAATAAATAGAGATGGGGATTCTGTGAGTAAGTACAGTTCATCCAGTCCGTTGTGCCTACTGTAGGCCAGAAGCAATTGCAAAAGGGCGACCCCATCCTCAACCGTCCATGCCTTTTTTCGTATAATCAGCGAACGCAATAGCCCAATTGTCCCATATTGTTCAAGACCCGCCGTCGCTACAATTTCTCGATCCGTACTGTCACCTTTCTCCGCCAGCAGGAACGACCCCATCCAGTCACTCAGTCCTTCCGTTTCCAAACCTGCTTCCCGCAAAATTTCCTCCACCTTTTCCAAGTCTCCGATACCTGCAAGCCGAATGGCAATCGAATCTGTCATACGCATCCCCTCACCCTATCAATCTCTGAAACTAGCGTATGCAACCGTACGGATAACCAGAACCGTGACGTACTCCCCCATACCTCTAAGACGTATCAAATGTTCAAAATTTGTTCAAATTTGGACTGGAAAAAGTTTGGTTTTTTACGTGAGTATCCGCTTTCAATTATGCTATACTATGTCAGAATTATTCTATCTCAGAGCTATATTCTCTCAGAATCGTTCTGCAGAAGGGGGTATCGGACGAGTTTGTCATCTGTTCGCAAACGATTGGTCTTCGTTCTGACGGTCACTGGTTTTCTCGGTCTTGCACTGCTCGGTCTTGTACTGTTCGGTCTGCCGCTTCTCGACTCCGGACTTGCACGCCATGCAAAAGCCGATACTGCCGCTTCCTTCTCTCTGCAGTCTGCGATTCAACAGGCGAAGCCTGGGGATACCGTGCTGATCCCGGCAGGTACATACGCGGGTCCGTTCGTCCTCTCCAAACCAATCCGCCTGCAGGGAACCGGAAACGTCCAATTGACCGGGGATGAGGCGCTCATGGACAAGCCGATTTTATCCGTACAAACAGAAGGAGCCCAGATTGACAATCTTTCCCTGCTGGATCGGCGTTCTGGTCCTGAGCCTGTTGCCCTGCTGGTTCGCGGAAATGACAATCAATTGTCTGCCATTCGGATCGCAGCAAACGGAATCGCTCTCAAGTTGGACAACTCCCGCCGCAACCGGATTGAGGGAATGCAAATCGAAGGGGCGCAAACCCGTTTCTCGCGCACGATTGGCTTCGAGGATCGGGGGAACGGCATTGAACTGTGGAACTCCCACGACAACACGATTGAGAACTCATCCATTGCCGGCGTGCAGGACGGGGTCTATCTGGAAAACAGCAACTCGACCCGGTTGTCCGGAAATCGAGTGTCCGATTCGCGGTATGCGTTTCACCTGATGTATGCGGTCGGCACTTCCTTGCAAGACAACGAGTCGGACGGTAACGTCACCGGCGCCATGATCATGGAAACCGACAATACCCGGGTGGAAAACAACCGGTTTTTAAAATCGAGCGCTCATGTCCATTCGCAAGGCGTCCTGCTGTTTGAAGCGAAACATACCCGAATCAGCGGAAACCGCTTGCAGGGAAATCGGGTCGGTCTCTATGTGGAGCAGTCTTCCGACAACGAAATTACCAACAATCAAATCTCACATAACTATGTCGGGGTGCAATTGATCGATGCCGCCCGTAATGTCCTGCATAGAAACGACATACTGTCCAATGTAGTGCAGGCGCAAGCGAATGCAAGCGCCGATAATCGGATCTACGAGAACTATTGGGATGATCATGCGGGAATCGACTTGACGGGCAATGGGCGAAGCGGCCTGCCGTACCGTGCGGATCCTTTTTTTCTGACGCTGTCCGAATCGTATCCGCCTTTCCAATTGTTCTTCCATTCGCCCGGAATGCAGGTCGTGGAAGCATTGTTTCAAGCCGATACCGCGAATTGGATGACGGACAAGTCTCCATTGCTGCATCCGCTGCAGCCTCTTGCAGCAGACCGCCATGCCGGGCAGTTCGGGTTGCTTCTGTTCAGCGGCGTGTTGTTTCTGCTCGGTGCAATCCCCTTTTTCATACATTTTCGCTCGATCAAAAAGGAGTGACAGAATCATGAAAAAACAACTGATTGGATTGCTTGGAACTCTTGCCTTGACAGCCGCCCTGGCCGGCTGCGGCGGTACTGCCGAAGCGAAGCCGGTCTCCATTCAGGCAGGCGTGGACAAATGCGATGTCTGCAACATGATGGTGCCTGATGACCACAACGCAACGGAAATTGTCTTAAAAGATGGAAAGGCACTGAAATTCGACGATATCGGCTGCGAGCATGTGTGGACCGATAAAAACGGAAAAGAACAAATTTCCGCCGAATTTGTACGGGATTATCATTCGAAGGAATGGGTAAACCTGGAGAAGGCGTCCTTTGTCTATGACAAAAACTTCAAAACCCCTATGGCCTACGGCATTTATTCCTTCAAGGATCAACAATCCGCCCAAGGCTTTCTGAACGAACAGGGGAAAGGAAAGCTGATGACCGCCAAAGAACTGGATTCCCATTCTTGGGAACGCAACATGGAG
>JAGVBM010000308.1 GCA_020059765.1 Bacillota bacterium | reverse complement strand
GTCCGGCTTGTGGTTTTTCACGATCTCCAATGCGATTGGACCGTTTGGAGCCTGATACACCTCATACCCTTCTTTTTCCAACACTTCATTGAGTAAAATCCGGATCCCGTACTGATCATCCACGATTAACACTTTATTGACCATGAAATCATCTCCCTTCCGAAAGCCCGATAACACTTCTTCCGAATTGTATTCGAGTATTTGCAAAAAAAACCCTTTATTTTCTATGGTCTACTTTCGTCGAATCAGACTGAATAATGTCGAAAATATAAAAAAACACTCGCGCTAGCGAGCATTTTTTTATTTGAATTTACAATTTTATTTTTTGTTCGATAAAGCCGCTCTCACAAAATCGCGGAACAAAGGTTGCGGACGGTTGGGCCGGGACGTAAATTCCGGGTGGAACTGGGACGCGACAAACCAAGGATGATCCGTCAGTTCAATAATCTCGACCAGTCTTCCGTCCGGGGAAGTTCCGGAAATGACAAGGCCCGCTTCTGTCAATGCTTCGCGGTAATCGTTGTTGAATTCGTACCGGTGGCGATGCCTTTCATGTATAGTCTCTTGCCGGTAGGCTTCGTATGCTTTTGTATGAGGAACCAATGCGCAGGGATAGGAGCCGAGGCGCATGGTGCCGCCCTTGTCTTCGATTGTTTTTTGTTCCGGCAGCAAATCGATGACCGGGTAGGTGGTCAGTTCGTTCATTTCGGATGAGTTTGCGCCCGTCAGTTTGGCTACGTTTCGCGCATATTCGATCACCGCCAATTGCATGCCGAGGCAGATGCCCAAGAACGGAATTTTCTGTTCACGGGCGTATTGGGTTGCAATAATCTTCCCTTCAATGCCGCGGTCGCCGAAACCGCCCGGCACCAGAATCCCGTCGGAATCTTTCAGCAGTTCGCGTACATTGTCTTCCGTTACGTCTTCCGAATGAATCCATTTGATCTCAATCTGTGCATCATTGGCAAATCCAGCATGATACAGGGCCTCTGCCACGGAAATGTAGGCGTCGCGCAGAGACACGTATTTTCCAACCAGACCGATCGTGACTTTGTGTTTCAGGTTTTTCACATGGCCGGCCAATTGTCTCCACTCGGTCATTTCGGCAGGCGGACAATCGAGCCCCAGATGGCGGCAGACAATCTCGTCCAGCCCTTGGGCTTGGAACATGAGAGGAACGTCGTACAAGGATTCCGCATCCCGCGATTCAATCACCGCTTCCTCGTCCGTGTCGCAGAACAAGGCGATCTTTCGTTTGACGTCCATGGACAACGGCCGTTCGGTCCGGCAAACAATTACGTTGGGTGAAATTCCGATGCTGCGCAGTTCTTTGACCGAATGCTGGGTGGGTTTTGTTTTGATTTCGCCGGCTTTGCCCAAGTAAGGGATCAACGTGACATGTATGTACATGACGTTGTTGCGCCCGACATCACTCTTGATTTGGCGAATCGCTTCCAAGAAAGGCAAGCTCTCAATGTCGCCTACGGTGCCGCCGATTTCGGTGATCACCACATCCGCCGTTTGCCCGGCCAAAAAAATGCGATCCTTGATCTCGTTTGTAATATGCGGAATCACTTGCACCGTACCGCCCAAGTAGTCGCCGCGGCGCTCTTTTCGAATGACCGACCAATAGATTTTCCCGGCGGTCACGTTATTGTTTTTTGTCAAATTGATATCGATAAAACGTTCATAATGCCCAAGATCCAGGTCGGTTTCCGCCCCGTCGTCGGTGACGAACACCTCACCGTGCTGGTACGGGCTCATGGTACCCGGATCGATGTTGATGTAAGGATCAAATTTTTGAATCGTTACTTTCAGGCCGCGATTTTTCAGGAGTCGTCCAAGGGAAGCTGCTGCAATTCCTTTCCCCAAGGAAGATACAACACCGCCCGTTACAAAAATGTATTTTGCCATGCACACTTGCCCCCAAACTTGTAGAGTCAGTAGATGTTTTTACAAAAAAAAAACCAAAAGGCCGCTTCTCAGGATGAGCCTGAACTATCTCGGCCTTTTTAGTTTTCCGTTCATCTATCATCCTCATGTATCTTATCGTGGCCGATACAGCCTGTCAAGAGGAACATGGCAAAACAGCCGCGCTCTGTCGAACGCGGCTTGAATTGGCGCAGTTTCCTATCGATTAGTAATCCTCGTCCTCTTCATTGTCGGAACTGTCAGTATCTTCGTCCTCATCCGCGGCTTCCTCGGCGAATTCGTCCACTTCGTCTTCGAGCGGAAGTTCCTCAAGATCAATGTCTTCTTCGTCGAACGAAAGTTCTTCTTCGTCGGTTTCTTCTTCCAGAAAGAGATCCGCGTCTTCCCCATCATCATATAGATCGTCAATATCTTTACGGACAAATTTCTTGCCGCCGGTTGATTTCTCAGCCGTCTTGTCGACCGGATACCAACGTTTGAGGCCCCATACATTGTTTCCGATACACAGGAACCGTCCGTCAATATTAATTTCCGTGTACAGCATAGCAATCGTCCGCGCCATCTCTTCGTCGGTCATACCGCGCAGCAGGGCGATCTGCTGCATCAAATCCCGAAAATTGAACGATTGATTCGTTTCTCTCAAAACTGCGTATGCCAGATCCACCAGCGCTGTTTCCCGCGCTCGCTCTTGATCCATTGCTAATAGTGGTGCTTCATTTGCCATGCAGGTAACACCTCTCTACTCACAAGTAGACGTATTATACCATTCCAATATAAGATCTGCAACATCGTACGGATCTTTTTTTCCCGTCTCCACATCTTGCAGGAGTTGGCTCCAAGCCGGACTGCTGGCCATCCATTCGCGAATTCGCGCATGCAATCGCTCTTCGACTATTCCCATGATCTCGTCCTGCCGCCGCTTTTGCCGCTTTTGTTCCCATTGACCGCTTCCGCGCAAGTAGTCCCGATGACGGATGCATGCTTCCCATAATCCCCGGTACGATACAGGATCCCGTGAGGTCGTTTTGACAACCGGCGGCCGCCAGTCAACTTCATGGATTAAGTCCAACATGCTGTTGACTTCCCGTTCCGTCTTGTCGGCGCCCGGCAGATCCGCCTTGTTGATGACAAACACGTCGGCGATTTCCATGATGCCCGCTTTCATCGTTTGAATATGGTCGCCCGCCGTCGGGTTCAACACAACCAGCGTGGTATCCGCCACATGCATGATGTCAAGCTCCGATTGTCCCACTCCCACTGTCTCAATCAGAATGATGTCCATGCCGAAGGCGTCCAATACCCGGATTGCTTCTTTCGTTGTTTTAGCCAAACCGCCTAGGCTGCCTCGTGTCCCCATCGACCGGATAAATACGCCGGGATCCAAGGCATGGTTGACCATTCTCACCCGATCCCCCAGAATCGCCCCGCCCGTAAACGGAGATGTCGGATCGACCGCAATCACGCCGACTTTCAATCCGCTTTTGCGGATGACAGAAATCAGGTGATCTGTCAGCGTGCTTTTTCCAGCACCCGGCGATCCCGTGATTCCGACCAGATACGCTTTCCCCGTATGGGGATGGAGCGCCTTCAGCAGCTCCTGGTTTTGTTTATCGCCGTTTTCAAGCAACGTGATCGCTCGTGCCGCCGCCCTCCGGTCGCCCTGCAGCAGTTTGGTTGCAAGTTCCAAATCGGTCACCAACTTTTCTTGCGGTTTCGCTCGTCCGAATTATTTTTCTTTCAAAAGATGGGACGCAATCACGACGCGTTGAATCTCATTCGTACCTTCATAAATTTGCGTAATTTTCGCATCCCGCATGAACCGTTCCACCGGATATTCCCGGCTGTACCCGTATCCCCCGAAGATCTGTACGGCTTCGGTTGTCACTTCCATCGCCGTATCCCCGGCAAACAGTTTAGCCATGGCAGATTGTTTTCCGTAAGGGAGGCCTTTGCTTTCCAGCCAAGCGGCTTGGTACGTCAACAACCGGGAGGCTTCGATTTTGGTTGCCATGTCGGCTAATTTGAATTGAATTCCCTGGAAAGAGGAAATCGGTTTGTCAAACTGTTCCCGTTGTTTGGAGTAGTCCAACGCCAAATCGAGTGCTCCTTGGGCAATCCCCAACGCTTGCGCCGCAATTCCGTTGCGTCCGCCATCCAGCGTCATCATGGCAATCTTGAAACCGAACCCTTCCTCGCCCAACCGGTTTTCCACCGGGACTTTGCAGTTGTCGAAAATGATCTCGGTCGTCGCCGATGCACGGATTCCCATTTTCTTTTCTTTCTTGCCGACCGAAAATCCTGCAAAATCTTTCTCGACGATAAACGCCGTGATGCCTCTTGTCTTTTGCGAACGGTCGGTGGACGCGAACACAACATAGATTTCCGCATCGCCTCCGTTGGTGATAAAGATTTTGGAACCGTTCAGGAGGTAGTGGCTTCCGTCTTCCGACAATACGGCCGTGGTCCGCATGGCACCCGCATCCGATCCGGAACCGGGTTCCGTCAGGCAGTAGGCGCCCAATTTTTCCCCTTCTGCCAAGGGCCGCAGGTATTGCTGCTTCTGCTCTTCCGTCCCGAATTTGAAAATCGGCCAGCTCGCCAGCGAAATATGCGCCGACAGCGTCACCCCGATGGACGAATCGATGCGGGACAGTTCCTCAATCGCAATCACATAGGCCAAAAAGTCCATTTCGGCTCCGCCATACTGTTCCGGCCAGGGAATTCCGGTCAATCCGATCTGCGCCATTTTTTTAAAAATCGAGCGGTCGAAATATTCTTCCTCATCCCGTTTGGCAGCGGTCGGCGCCACTTCTTTCAAAGCAAAGTCGCGCACCAGTTTGCGGATCTCTTCATGTTCCGGCGTTAATTTGAAATCCATTTCTCCTCATCCCCTTTATGTTATGACAACAAATGTTTTGCAATCACAACCCGCTGAATCTGGTTGGTTCCTTCGTAGATTTGGGTCACTTTGGCGTCCCGCATAAACCGCTCAGCCGGAAATTCCCGTGTGTATCCGTATCCGCCGTGCAGCTGCACCGCATCGGTGGCGACGGACATGGCCGTGTCGGTCGCAAAGAGTTTGGCTATCGCCGCTTCCTTGGAAACAGAAAGTCCTTTGTCCCGCATGGAGGCAGCCCGATACACCAACAGTCTGGCCGCTTCAATCCGTGTCGCCATGTCGGCCAGCATAAACTGTACACCCTGGAATTCGGCAATCGGCTTATGAAACTGTTCCCGCTCTTTCACATAGGCAGCGGCGGCATTGTAAGCGGCACGGGCAATCCCCAGCCCCTGGGCGGCGATGCCGATTCGTCCGCCGTCAAGATTGCTCATGGCAATCGCGAAGCCTTCCCCTTCCTGCCCCAGCAGTTGATGAACCGGAACCTGGGCATCTTCAAAAATCAGTTCGGCCGTTGCCGAACCGTTCATGCCCATTTTCTTTTCTTTCTTGCCCACTCTGAAACCCGGTGTATTCTTCTCGACAATAAAAGCGGAAATGCCTTTCGGTCCCTTGCCCGGATCGGTCACGGCAAACGTGATGTAAATGTCCGCTTCGCCGCCGTTGGTGATGAAAATCTTCGACCCGTTCAACACGTAGGTATCACCCTGCCGGACTGCTTTCGTCGTGATCCGGGACGCATCCGAACCGGCGTTCGGTTCGGTCAGTGCGAAAGCTCCCAACAGTTGGCCTGTTGCCATTTTGTCCAGATACTGCGCTTTCTGTTCGTCCGTTCCGAACTTTACAATCGGCATCGTACCGACTGACGTGTGTACCGCCAAAATAACTCCCAGTGTTGCGCTGGCATAGGAGATCTCTTCAATTGCCAATGTGTAGGACACCAAATCGGCGCCGACACCGCCCCATTCTTCCGGGACGGGAATGCCCAACAGGCCCAGCTCGCCCATCTGCTTGACCAGTTCCCGGGGAAAACGGTCTTCTTCGTCAATCTTTGCTGCGCGAGGGATAATCTCACGATGTGCAAACTCCCTTACCATGTCCCGAATATCCTGCTGGTCTTGCGTAAGGAGGAAATTCATGCTGCTCGTCCCTCATTTCCCTTGAAAATTAGCCGGCCGCTTTTCCAAAAAAGCGGTCATTCCTTCCAACCGGTCTTCCGTGCCAAACAACGCGCCGAAGGATTCGGATTCCAGGGACAGCGCCCGTTCCAAATCCATGTTCATTCCTTCGTTCACCAATTGCTTGCTGTACTGGACGGCCAACTGACCTTTCGATTTGATCTTGTCCGCGATTTCTCGCGCCTTGGCCAGCAGATCGTCCGGTTCCGCCACATGGTTGGCCAGTCCGGTCTGATACGCGCGTTCCGCGTTGATCATCTCGCCTGTCATCAACAGTTCTTTGGCGATTCCGGCCCCGACGAGCCGCGGCAGCCGCTGCGTGCCGCCAAATCCGGCAACGATGCCGAGGTTTACTTCCGGTTGCCCGAACTTCGCGGTTGTCGAAGCAATCCGCAGGTCGCAGGCCATCGCCAACTCGCAGCCGCCGCCCAGAGCGAATCCGTTGACCGCCGCAATCGTCGGCTGCGGCAACTGTTCCAGCTTCAGAAAGATCGCGTTGCCAAACCGGGAAAATTCCCTCGCTTGCAGCGGCGTTTTGTCTTTCATTTCGGCAATGTCCGCACCGGCAACAAACGCTTTTTCACCGGCTCCTGTCAGAATCAAGACTTTTATCGAAACGTCTTCCGCCACCCGGTCCAGCGCTTCCGACAGTTCGTTCAACAGAGCCGAATTTAACGAGTTCAGCGCTTTCGGCCGGTTTAAAGTCAGAACGGCGACGCCATCTTCGACTTCAAACAGCAGATTGTCAAATTCCATGCGATTCCCCTACCCTTCGTATTGATAGAATCCGCGTCCCGTTTTCTTACCCAGCCAACCCGCCTTTACATACTTGCGAAGCAGCGGACAGGGACGATACTTGGAATCGCCGAGACCTTCATGCAGGATTTCCATGATCGACAGGCAGGTGTCCAATCCGATAAAATCGGCCAATTCCAACGGCCCCATCGGGTGGTTCATGCCGAGTTTCATCACTTGGTCGACCGCTTCAGGCGTTGCCACCCCTTCATACACCGCATAAATCGCTTCGTTGATCATCGGCAGCAGGATCCGGTTGGAGACAAACCCAGGGAAATCGTTGACTTCCACCGGCACCTTGCCCATTTTTTTGGAAAGTTCCTCAATCGTTTGATAGGTTTCATCGGATGTGGCAAGCCCGCGAATCACTTCCACCAGTTTCATGACCGGCACCGGGTTCATGAAGTGCATCCCGATCACCAGCTCCGGGCGGTTGGTGACGGCTGCAATCTCCGTGATCGGCAGGGAGGAAGTGTTGGTTGCCAAAATGGCGCCGGCCGGTGCAATCGCGTCCAGTCTGCGGAACAGATCGCTCTTGATTTCCATGTTTTCGACGGCAGCCTCAATCACCAACTGCACATCGCGTGCGTCGTTCAAGTCGGTGGTCGGATGAATCCGGGAAAGAACAGCCTGTTTCTCCTCTTCCGATTTGCGGCCTTTCTCCACGTCCCGGGTCAAGTTTTTGCTGATGGTCGCCAGACCCCGCTGCAGGAACTCTTCCTTGATGTCGTTGAGCCGCACTTCCAATCCCGTTTGCGCTGCCACTTGCGCGATGCCGCTGCCCATTTGGCCGGCACCGATCACCATGATGGTTCGAATGTCCATACGTTCCTTCTCTCCTTTACAAGCAATTGATAGATCTGCCGATCAGTCTACCCGCACCAGAATCGCATCCCCTTGCGCCGCCCCGGAACAGATCGCCGCAATGCCGAGACCACCGCCCCGTCGGCGCAATTCGTGGACCAGAGCTCCGATAATACGTGCCCCGCTGGCGCCAATCGGATGACCGAGGGCAATCGCGCCGCCATTCACGTTGACTTTCTCGTCGTCCCACCCGATCATTTTTCCGGAGGTCAAGGTGACGGCCGCGAACGCTTCGTTCACTTCAAACAGCTCGATATCCGACAGTTTGTATCCGGTTTTGGCCAGCAGTTTCTGAATGGCCAACGCCGGAGTTGTCGCGATGTAAGGCGCATCGGCGCCCACTTCCGCATGGCCGAGAATGGTCGCAAGCGGCTTCATTCCATCGGCTTTGACACGCTCTTCCGCCATCAGGACCAAGGCTGCCGCCCCGTCATTCACACCCGGCGCATTACCGGCAGTGACCGTGCCGTCCTTTTTGAAAACGGGAGCCAATGCGGCCAATTGCTCCAAGGACGTGTTGCGGCGCGGTCCTTCATCGGTGTCGACGAGGACCGCTTCCTTTTTGCCGGGGACTTCGACCGGTATAATCTCATCTTGCATGCGCCCTTCATCCATCGCCGCCAATGCCCGATGGTGGGAACGCAGCGCCCAGGCGTCCTGCGCTTCCCGGGTGATTCCGAATTCAGCCGCCACGTTGGAACCGTGAACCGCCATGTGCACATCATGGAAGGCGCAGCGCAGTCCGTCATAGGCCATCAGGTCGATCGCAGGCGCATCGCCCATCCGCATGCCCCAACGGGCTTTCGGCAAAATATAGGGTGCGTTTGACATCGACTCCATACCGCCGGCAACCACTACTGACGCATCGCCGCTGCGAATGATCTGGTCGGCCAGAGTAACCGCCCGCATGCCGGATGCACACACCTTGTTGATCGTTTCCGTCGGTGTCGTCCAAGGCAATCCTGCTTTACGAGCGGCTTGCCGGGACGGAATTTGACCGGCTCCGCCCTGCAGCACCATGCCCATGATCACTTCGTCCACCTGTTCCGGGGATACTCCTGCTCGCTCCATGGCGCCGCGAATCGCCGCAGCGCCCAGATCGACAGCTGCCAACGGCGACAGCACCCCGCCAAACCGGCCGAATGGGGTTCTTGTCGTACTTACGATTACTGTTTTTTGCATGTTGCTCCCTCCCTGCGGATATTTCACTTCGCCGAGCGGTCGCTCGGTTCTTGCCGATTCATAATACCCGTCCTTGCGAACGGGCGAACGGTCGGCCATTCGGTTGGCCGACCGAGACTTCACCTTGCATTTTAAGCGACAGACATATTCAACAGTTCCACAACATCATAGGTATTGATCTGTTCTTCGACACCTTTCGCTTTTGTTCCGTCGATCATCATCGTCATGCAATAGGGACATGCCGTACCAATCGCGGAGCACCCCGTCTCCAACGCCTGCTCCGTCCGCAGCACGTTGATCCGGTCCGTGCCCGCCAGTTCCTCTTTCCAGAAGGAACCGCCGCCAGCGCCGCAGCACATGCCGCGTTCTCTGCTGCGTTCCATTTCCATCAATTTGATGCCCGGAATTTTCTCCAGAATGTAGCGGGGAGCGTCGTAAACCCCGTTGTAACGGCCCAAATAGCAGGAATCATGGTACGTAATGACTTCGTTCACTTCTTTTGTCGGCACCAGCTTGCCTTCATCGATCAGTTTGGCGAGCAATTCGGATGCATGCAGCACTTCCGCAGCAAAACCAAACTCCGGATATTCGTTTTTGAATGTGTTGTACGCATGGGGGTCGGTGGTTAGAATCTTTTTCACGTTGTACTCTTTAAAGATCTCAACGTTCGCCTCCGCCAGCGACTGGTACAGGAACTCATTTCCCAGGCGGCGGGCCGAATCCCCGTCACTCTCCTCTTCTTTGCCGAGGATCGCGAAATCCACTCCCGCCTTATTCAACAGATTCACAAACGCAACGGCAATCTTTTGGTTTCGAGGGTCAAAAGAAGCCGCGGACCCCACATAGAACAGATATTCCACTTCACCGTTCACTTCTGCCATCGTCCGCACATTCAAATCTTTTGCCCAATCGGCGCGGGTATTGCGATTTTGACCCCACTCGTTCGATTGGCGCTCCAAGTTTTGAAATGCGCGGTTCACTTCAGCGCTTGCCTTTCCTTCGGTCAATACCATGTATCGGCGCAGGTCCATGATTTTGTCGACGTGTTCGTTGTACACCGGACACGCTTCCTCACAAGCCCGGCAAGTCGTACATGCCCAAATCTCATCTTCGCTGTATACATTGCCGATTAACATCGGCAGTTCCTGTACGGACGTCGCCGCCACTTCCGCATTGGCACCCGCTCCGGCGGCAGCCGTTGCCAATTTGCCGTTCAACATTTGGTCGCCCACTTCGGTCAGATGGTCTCGCATCTTGAGAATCAGATACTTCGGCGACAGCGGTTTGCCGGACAGAGTCGCCGGACAGTTTACATGACAGCGCCCGCATTCGGTGCAGGCATATCCGTCGAGCAGCTGTTTCCAAGTGAACTGGTCAATTCGCCCGACACCGAATTCTTCCACCGATTCGTCTGACAGGTCCAAGGTGCGCATGCGCCCTGGCGGGTTCAGGCGACGGAAATACGTATTGAATACCGCCCCGATCATGTGCAGATGTTTCGACCGGGGAATAAAGATCAGGAAAGCAAACAGGAAGCCAAGGTGAATCCATACCCATAATTCTTTGGCAACCGTCAGCACCGTTTCGCTGCCGCCGATAAACAGGCTTCCCAATCCGGCAGCCACAGGCGCTTCCCAACCGGGCACTTCGCCGGTAAGCGCAACATCAAGACCTGCCGCCAACAAGTCGGAGATCACAAGCCCGCCGATCAATCCGAGAATGATATAGGCTTCTGCCGTTTCATCGAGCCGCATCGGTTTAATGAAATAACGACGGCCGGCAGCGATCGCAATCGCCACCAGCACGAACATGGAAAACAGTTCATGCATGAATACAAACCAATCGGCCGTTCCGATCCACAACAGATGGGTTCCGAAAATATGATCCGCGATAAATTCCAAAGTTCCGAAGGACAGTACGATGAATCCCCAAAAGATGAAAGCATGACCGATTCCGGCAGGCTCCGCCATCACTTTTTTCTGAAACAGTACGTCGCGGAACAAAGAACGAATCCGTTCGTCTCTTCCTTCCGGCCGTTGTTCCGGCTCTCCCACCATCAGGTACTGGTACTTGCGGTAGAGTGCTGTCCAGAACAGATACACTGAGGCCGTTGCCACGGCCAGGAACAGCAAAATCCGAATCCAGTCCATATCCCCCAACTCCTTTTTCTATCTATTTATTCCTGTATGAGCTTGTTCGCTAATTCACTCCGGTTCACCGGTTTCTGACCGCTTCACCGGTCTCCGATCGTCAAACCAAACGCACGGTAGATTTGGATCAAAAAAATAAATTCCCTAGTAATACATATAACGTATTGCCGGAAGATTTGCCAGAGTAAAAATGAATGACCATTCAGAATAAAATCGCGCTAGATTCCCCGTATCTCATTAAGGTCCGTTTTACACAGTCTTTCTCATTCTCTCAACCATTTCTTGTACGATGAAGGTCGCGACTTCCGGCGCCAGGGTTCCCGGTCCGAATCCCGCATCATATCCCAACTCCAACGCCAGTTCGTGAGAAATTCGGGGACCCCCGCACACCAGCACCACCTTGGAACGAATTCCCTCTGCTTCCAACAAGTCCACAAGCCGCGTTAAATTTGGCAAATGCACATCTTTCTGGGTGACAACCTGCGACACGAGGATCGCATCCGCATTCAATTCAATCGCTTTTGCCAGCAGATCTTCGTTGTCCACCTGCGCTCCCAGGTTATGCGCCTCGATCATCGGATACCGTTCCAATCCGTATTCCCCCGCGTATCCTTTCATGTTCATGATCGCATCGATGCCGACCGTATGCGCGTCCGTTCCCGTGCAGGCACCGAGCACAACGATTGTCCGGCCGATTTTGTCACGGATGAATTGGTTGATTTCGTCAAACCCCATGTGCTCTGTACTCGGTTTGACCACCCGAATCTTTGTCGCATCCACCGTATGCCTGCTATTTCCGTACAAGACGAGAAATGTGAAGCCTTCTCCCAGATCCTGCGCATGCACCACTTGCGGTTCGCTCAGACCCATTTGGGCCGCCAATTGCCGCGCGGCTTCTTTTGCTTCTTCGCCGCAGGGCAGGGGAAGGGAGAAACTCAGTTGGACAATCCCGTCATCCATCGCGTCCCCGTAGGGACGAATCCGGGCAAGATCCGGTTTCATGCGTCTCCCTCCTTTCCCCCCGGCAGATTCAATTCCTGTCGGAGCAGGGTCTCAATCGGGTTGAAGTAGGTGTCTGCCCGTTCAAACACACCGTCCAATCCTTTGCCGCCCGTCATGCTCCGTTTCACATCGGCAAAGATTCCTTTTGACAGGGCTTGAAACAAGCCGATGGCTTCTATTTCCTCCAGCAAATCTGCCGCCTGCTCCAATACCTGCTGCGCCCGGCGGGCAATCATGCCGTCCGCTTTAAATTCGATCTCGCCAGCCAGATGCCGGGCGTTATTAAACACATAGCGGGCCGCTTCAATCGCCAGCTGCCGCTCATGAATCAGCGGCGTGTGAATCGCTTCCGTCATCATGCCGAGCAATTGGATTCCCTGACCGGTCATAATTCCCGCCAAATTGAACAGGGTATCCTGCACATGCCCACGAAAAATATTGCCTGTCATATGCTTCGTCGGCGGCATGTATTTGAGCGGAGCATTCGGAAAAATTTCCCTTGCCAATTGCGCTTGCGCAATTTCCAGCAAAAATCCGTCTTCAATTTCCGGATTCATCTCAAACGCGTGTCCCAATCCCATTTGTTCTTCTTTCAGTCCTGCCGACAACGCCAGCTGTTCATTGATAAATTGCGATGCCAAAACCGTATGCGCCGCTTCCACAGCGTCTGCCGTTGTCAAATAATTGTCCTCTCCCGTATTGATAATGACGCCCGCACAGGCGTTGATCATCCGTGAAAAGTTCTGGTCGACCAATGTCCGCTGCATATTGATGTCACGGAACAGGATGCCGTATAAAGCATCGTTCAGCATGACATCCAGCCGTTCAAAAGCCCCCATCGCCGCGATCTCCGGCATGCACAGTCCCGAACAGTAATTGCACAGGCGGATGTAGCGACCTAATTCTGCGCCCACTTGATCCAGCGCCTGCCGCATAATCTGAAAATTGGCCTGTGTCGCGAACGTGCCGCCAAATCCCTCGGTCGTCGGACCGAACGGCACGTAATCAAGCAATGACTGGCCGGTCGACCGAATCACCGCGATAATATCCGCTCCTTGCCGGGCTGCCGCCCGGGCTTGCACCACATCCTCATAGATGTTTCCCGTTGCCACAATCACGTACACATAGGGCTTCGGTTGATCCCCATATGCCGCAAGCAGTTCGTCCCGGCGTTCCCGGTTTCGGCGGATGCGGTTCAATGCTTCCCGCGCCAGTTCTTCTGCTCTAGTCCGAATCTCTTTTTCCGGCGCCTGTTCAATCGCAAACAAGTTCAGGTTCCCGGCCGCGACCGCCTCACCGACAGTTTGCACCGACCAGCCTGTCTGCAGCACTGCATTAACCACCGGACGAACGACACCTTCTGCCAAGCGTCCTTGTGCTTGGACATGTTCAATGACCACATTGGGCAGCGGGACTCCGTCCGCATCGACGCCGTCCAATCCGAGCAGACGCAGTACGGTCCGCTCAATGGCCACTGTACTTCGTTTTTCAATAAACCGGGCCGCTTCATCTGCGATCGCGGCTGCCGCCCGCCGCGCGCGTGCGATCACTTCCGGATCAAGCTGCAATTTGCTCATGTCGAGCCTCCTTTCCGCCAGGTGCGCTTTTCTCTTTTGGCTAACCATTTTGTACTGCAAATTCTACGATTGCTTGCGGCAGACCCATTTGCTTCGCGATTGTCAACGACTCACTGGAGCGCCTCTTTGCGTTGGCCGGAATGATGCGGTGATCCGCCCCACCTCCCTCGTTCCATCCGTTCCGACTCACAGGTCGGGCTGCAAGCAATCCACCACCGGCAACCCGCCGACAACCGAGCGAATCTCTTCCAGCAGTTTTTGCCGCGGCAAATCATATCCTTCCGGCGAATAGGGATTGACTGTCAAGGCGACTACCCGAAGGGAATGTTCCGCCAGAATGCGTCCGCCCCTCCTGACGAATATGGTCCATGCGGTCGGCGAACTCATGATATGGGTACCGTCTTTTACCAACACCGTATCAAAAATCTCTTCCAGAACGGACAACGTCCGATCCGTTAATGCCCCTGGCAAGGCTACGGCACGAGCCTCAGGCGACCAATTGGCATCCGTTTTGGGATGATGCACCAGCGGACTGCTTCCGGACAAGACTCGCACCGGCAGATTCGGTCCGCCGATTGCCATCCGGCCCGTTGATCTGGCCATGGCGGCCAGTTCTTTCGCCCAGGGTTCGTCCGCAGCCTGAACTTGCAGTTTGGACAACGCATGACGGGTTTCCCGTGACACGTCCTGCACAGAGCGCCCCACACTGGCACCTGCGGCGAGCACAATTCCGTCCGCCAATTCGGCTGTTCCGCTTGCCATTCGGTCAAAGGCACCATCAATCAATTGCAAGCGGGCCCCCAGTCGGGCAAACCGTTCCCCGATCATCCGGGCATGGGACACCTGCCGCACCCCCGCCAATAACACACTTCCCGTTTCAAGCACGCGAGCGATGCAAAGTTCGCCCAACGGAGAATTGACCCCCGTCGTTTCCACGAGTTCCAAACGGGCGGTGCCCTGCAACAGCACATCGGCCGCCGTGGCAAGCCATGTGCCCGCCGGTACGATGACGGCCGGTTTTTTCACACCGATCAACACATCCCGCTGTTCTCCGTCAACGCCGATACTTTGGACGGAAATTGACACTCCGGCCTCATTCGCTTCCTCGACAAGCGTATTTAACGCTGTCGTTTTTCCCGCATGCTTGGCGAGACCGAGAATAGCCGCCCGAGCGACACCCGCTGCGGCAAGATGAGGATACAGCAACCCACGCTTCGCATCCGTTCTCACAAGATTTTCAGTCCGTTGATCGGTTTGACCGCAAAGTTTCGCCGGTCCGCCCGGCGCAATCCGTTCGGTTCCAATCCCAATGCCTGGTCGTTCAACAGTTTGGCGATGCCGATCGACTCTTCTTTGTGATCATGCGTGCAGGAAGACGGGCAGCCGCTGTCTTCATAAGCGGGTTCATGATACACCGAGATCACGCCCTCAAAGTTGCGCAGCACCACCTTGCCGTGTCCCTGGGAAATGAGATACTGGGGCATGACGGGGATTTTTCCGCCGCCTCCCGGTGCGTCGACGACAAACGTCGGAACCGCATACCCGGATGTGTGGCCGCGAAGTTGTTCCATGATCTCCAACCCTTTGGCGACAGACGTTCGGAAATGTCCGATTCCTTCCGACAAATCACACTGATAGATATAGTAGGGACGTATGCGCGTTTTCACCAAATCATGCATCAGTTGTTTCATGATATGCGGACAGTCATTGATGCCCCTCAGCAGCACCGTTTGATTGCCCAACGGAATACCCGCGTCGACAATTCTCTCGCAGGCGGCTTTTGCTTCCGGCGTCAGTTCCTTCGGATGGTTGAAATGGGTATTGATCCAAATCGGATGGTACTTGCGCAGCATATTCAGCAAGTTGTCGGTAATCCGCTGCGGAAACACCACCGGTGCGCGGGTGCCGATGCGAATAATCTCCACATGGGGAATCGCCCGCAGATTGGAGATAATGTACTCCAATGTCTTGTCGTTGACCAGCAATCCGTCTCCGCCGGACAGCAGCACATCTCGGATCTGCGGCGTGCGCCGGATATAATCGATTGCCTGGTCAAGCTGCTGCTTCGGGATCGATTGGCCCGGAACCCCCGAAAACCGGCGCCGTGTACAATGGCGGCAATACATGGAGCACTGGTTGGTAATCAGAAAAAGCACGCGATCCGGATAGCGATGGGTCAATCCCGGTGCCGGCGCGTCTTCATCCTCGCTTAACGGGTCTTCCATATCGTAGGGCGAACGAGTCATCTCATCCGACAAGGGAACCGCCTGCATGCGAATCGGACAGTTGGGATCCTCCGGGTCCATCTGCATAGCGTAATAGGGAGTGATCCGCAGCGAAATCGTTTCTTTCACATGCTTGATTCCTTCTGTCTCCTTCTCCGTTAACCGGATCACCTTGCCCAGATCGTGCAAGTTGTTGATCGTATGGGTCAACTGCCACATCCAATCGTTCCATTGTTCGTCGCTCACGTCTTTCCACAGCTCCACATCGCGAAAATGGCGTTTTTGCTCGCCCATTCCAAGTCCTCCTTCATATCCTTATCTTCCGTATCGTTCCGTGAAGATGGCGCGCAGTTGGGGGGTGTTTCTCACCAATTGCAAAGCCAGCTCCGCATGTCCTTTTGTATATCCGCTGCCGATCAGCATGGTTACGTCCTTGCCAGCCCCCTCTGCGCCCAATGCGGCTGCCGTAAAAGAGGTCGCCATCGAGAAAAAATAGACCGTCCCTGCATCCCGTGTCGCCAAAATACTGGCCATTTCCGTTCCGGGCACATTGACGCAATTGATCGTCAGGTCCGCCATTTGTCCGCTTGTCACGTCTGCCACCGCCCGCATGACGGCGATCGGATCGGTGGCGTCGAGATCCAACACCTCGTCTGCCCAATCCAATTGCCGCAGCCGTTCACACGCCGCCGCACCCCGGTCGATCGCAATCAACCGCCCTATTCTTTCTGCGGATTCTCGCTTTGGACCCAAGTTGTCCCTGGCCTGTTTCAAGACCAGCAGGCCCGATTTGCCGGAAGCGCCCAATACCACGACCTGCTGCCCGGGTTGCACCATTTTTTTGCTTTGCGCCGGGGCGCCGCATACGTCCAATGCTGCGAGCGAGACTTTCAGCGGCAGATCATCCGGCAACTTGGCATACAGCCCGGTTTCGAACAAAATCGCCTGGCCCCGAATATCCACCTGTCCGCTTTTTCGATCCATCTGCAGAATTTCGTCGATCACAAGCGGTGTCAACGACAAGGAAACCAACGTTGCAATCCGATCGCCCGTTTGCAGGTCGGTACGATCTCGCAGGGAGTCGCCGATTTGTGCCGCTTTGCCGATCAGCATGCCGCCGGAACCGGTGGCCGGATTGTGATGTTTGCCCCGTTCCGCCACGATTCGCTGCATGATCTGAGCGATTCGCGGCGGATCATCTCCGGCTTCCTGCCGGATTTGCTCGAAAGAGGCGGAGTCGATATTCAGCGTTTCCACATCGATGAGGATCTCGTTATCGTAACAGCGCATTGTATTGTCGATTCGCCAGGCCGGTTGCGGCAGTGCGCCTTTCGGTTCCAGCGACCGGTGTATCCCGTAGGGATCCCCCTGCGGCATGAGCCTCTCCCCTTTCCCGAATCTTTGGAATACGATATACGCAAGTTCCGTGCCATGAAAAAAATGCCGATTTTTCGGCATTTAATGAGAAGCTCTTGTTCGATTATCCGATCACTTGCCCGTATCCAATCACTTGCCCTTTTGTATCCGATACTGCAGAGTTTGCCGCGGAATTCCCAGTCGTTTGGCAGCCTGCAGCAGATTCCCTTTCGATTCGGCCAGCACGGCGTTCGTGATGGTCGTCTCGATCTGCTGGACAAATTCTCGCAATGACAGTCCCGATTGACGGTAGGCCGCCAACAGGTCTGCACCTGTTCCGATACCTGTTTCGGCCTTTCCGACATCTGTACCCGTACCAGTATCAGAACCTGTTCCTGTTTCCGCATCCGCTTCTTTGCTGGCCGACAGAATCTGTGCCGTTTCCAGTGCCTCGTTCGCCACGGGAACCTGAATGTCTGGCGCTCCTTTCTCTTGCTTCAGCCAACCGTACCATGGTTTTTTCCCGGTTTGATACACGGAAGAAACAATTTGCCACGGAAGCAACTCCAGACCGATTTCGTCGTCCCTGACCAAATTCATGGCTCCTTCAATCGCATGCTGCAGTTCCCGCACGTTTCCCGGCCAATGATAGCGCTGGAAACATTCGTCGACTTCCGGCGTTGTCCGTTTGACGCGTTTTTGAAACCGTTCGTTGTACAAATCGAGGAAATGTTTTGTCAGCAACGGGATGTCCGACTTTCGTTCGGCCAGCTTCGGCAGATACAAGGATACTACATGCAGACGATAGTACAAATCCGGCCGCAAAACCCCTTTTTGCATGGCTTCCCACGGTTCCATGTTGGTAGCGGCCAGAACCCGCACGTTCACCGGAATCACTTTCGTATCCCCCACCCGGCGGATCAGCCCTTCCTGCACCACCCGCAGCAATTTTGCCTGCAACTCCAACGGCAGCGAGTTGATTTCATCGAGAAACAAGGTTCCTCCATCCGCCAATTCGAATAATCCGGGTCGATTTTCCGCACCCGTAAAACTGCCCTTGACCGTTCCAAACAACAGTCCCTCCAACAGCGTGGCGGGCAGCGCCGCACTATTTTGCGCAATAAACGGCTTGTTCCGGCGCGGTGACAGGTTATGTATCGCCTGTACAAACAATTCCTTGCCCGTTCCCGTTTCTCCGTAAATCAGAACGGGAGAGTCGGTGACGGCGGCGCGAGCCGCCAATTCCTTCATTTGAATCAGCACTGGATCACAGGTCATGATATCGTCAAACGTGTAGCGGGCTTCCAGGGAACGGGGTTTCGTTTTGCGTTGGGCAACGATCTGGGCCTGCAGATCGATCAATTTTTCAGCCAGATCTTGCACCTGTGTCAAGTCTTTCGACACTTCCAACGCTCCGACCAATTCCCCTCGGGAAAAAATCGGCAACGTGCTGTTCACCGTATGCACCACCTTGCCGTGCACATTCGTATACGTTTGCCGCACATGATCAATCGGCTGCCCGGTTTCCAGCACTTTCAGCAATGTGCTGGTTTCCCTTCGCAGGGAAGGAAATACTTCCAACACATGCTTGCCGGTCACTTCTTCCGGCACCAATCCGTCGAGTCGTCCCGCTTTATCGTTATAAACCACTGTAACTCCGTTTCGATCCACCGCATGGATTCCTTCGTCAATCGACCCCAACAGGGCATGCAGCATCTCCAGCATATTGAGATCTTGCCGATTCACCCGTTCTCCCCCAATCAACCGCAATTTTTACTTCTATTTTTATGCGGAGGTGCTCATTTTTCGGCACCATGGCGTGAAAGAAAACTTGGTCCGCCAACTCTTTGGCGCAAACGGACCAAGTTGCCCTGCGGATCAGTTTGCCTGTTGATCAAGTTGCTCTGAACTCGATGGATAAAAATTGGCCGCCTATCGGGTGCCCACCTGAAATTTCCCGATCATTCGCTGCAATTCTTGTCCGAGTTGATTCAGGGAGACGGCCGGCCAAGCACTGTATCCGCCCTTTTCCGTAAACCACTCCCCCGCCTATCGCAAGCGCTCCCAACGATGCCAAAAAGATGGTACGTCCCGCACCCCTGTCACTTCCTCTTTTGACTAATTAGTCAGTTCTTTTATCTAGTAGTTCGAAACAGTTCGACAATTTTCCTTCCTCCCTTTTCGTTATATTGAAAATTTTTCCACCGCAAATTGATAGTT
>JAGVBM010000309.1 GCA_020059765.1 Bacillota bacterium | reverse complement strand
GGTCAAATCGTTCTTCAACTGGTCGGGGTGACGGGTTACCGAAGTCGGCCGAATCGCTTCGTGGGCGTCTTGCGCCCCTTGTTTCGTCGTGTATTGCCGAGGTTTGTCCGGGTAATACGATTCGCCGTATTCCCGCTGGATATAATCCCGTGCTTCCGTTTGCGCCGTCGGCGAGATGCGGGTCGAGTCGGTACGCATGTAGGTGATCAGACCAATCGTGCCTTCTCCCCCAATGTCGATGCCTTCGTATAACTGCTGGGCAATCGACATCGTTTTGGCGGCGCGAAAATTCAGCTTGCGCGCCGCTTCCTGCTGCAAGGTGCTGGTAATGAAAGGAGGTGCCGGATTGCGTTTGCGTTCACTCTTTTTGACGTCGATAATTCGGTAGGACGCTCCTTGAATACGCGCCAACAACTGATTGACTTCCTGCTGATTGTGCAGTTCGACTTTTTGTATCTCGTTGCCCTTCCGGTCGCCGAAATATTTGGCTTCAAACTTTTGCTTTTCCACCTGAAAGACAGCCGTTACACTCCAATACTCTTCAGGCTTGAAATTGCGAATTTCATTTTCCCGATCGACAATCAGGCGAACCGCCACCGACTGCACACGGCCGGCCGAAAGCCCCTTTTTCACCTTTTTCCATAACAAAGGAGAAATCTGGTATCCGACCAATCGATCGAGAATGCGTCGCGCTTGCTGGGCGTTTACCAGGTCCATGTCGATTTTGCGAGGTTGCTTGAACGCTTCCTTAATTGCGTCTTTGGTGATTTCATTGAACACCACGCGGCAGGGCTGATTGAAATCGATCTCCAAAACATTTGCCAGGTGCCACGCAATCGCTTCTCCTTCACGGTCGGGGTCGGCAGCCAGAAATACCGATTTTACCTTCTTGCTTTGGTCGCGAAGTTCTTTCAGGACATCGCCTTTTCCGCGAATCGTGATGTATTTGGGTTCAAAATCATGCTCGATATCAACTCCCAGTTGGCTTTTCGGCAAATCGCGCACATGTCCCATGGAAGCTTTCACTATATATTTCTTACCGAGATACTTCCCGATGGTTTTGGCTTTAGCCGGAGACTCCACGATGACCAGATAATCCGCCACTGCGTCTCCTCCTTTCATCGACTGCATCGTTTAACAATAAGTGTATGTAAATATTTCCGTCGTTTTCATGTTTCTAATACTAAACTGCTTGAACAATTGTTGTCAAACATTCCCCTTCATATACATCTGTCCGGGCATCTGTTTGACCCATCCTTTCAATTCCATCTCCAGCAGCAAGCGATAAACGGTTCCTACCGCAAGATTGGCCGAACGCAGCAAATGTTCCGCGTGTACAGCTCCGTAGCCGATCAAATCGAGCAATCGTTTCTCTTCCGGGCTCATCGGAATCGGCGAGGCGGTCGACAGATCACCGGAAACCGGGCGCCAGTCGGGATATTCTTCCCAAATATCCTCCATACCGGTCACAAGTCTGGCACCTTGCCGAATCAGATCATTGGTGCCTTGGCTCAAAGGTGAGGTGATCGGTCCGGGCACGGCAAAGACATCCCGCGACTGTTCGATCGCCTGGTCGGCAGTAATCAGGGAGCCGCTTTTCCGTGCGGCTTCCATAATCAAAACAGCACGGGATATGCCCGATATAATCCGGTTGCGGACCGGAAACATACCGGGATGGGCTGGGGCAAGCGGGTGAAATTCCGACAACAGGGCACCTTGCTGAACGATCCGGCGAGCCAATGGCTTGTTTTCAGAAGGATACAGATTCAACAAACCGCCGGCCAGCACCGCGATCGTGCGTCCGTTTGCCTGCAGCGCGGCTTCATGGGCAAGCGCGTCGATCCCTTTCGCCAAGCCGGAGACAATCGTAATTCCGGCGACCGCCAGTTCGGAGGTCAGTTTATTGGTGACCAGGGATCCGTAATTGGTAGGGTGGCGGGAGCCGACAACCGCCAATGCATGTTCGTCTTCGGGCAGCAGTTCGCCCTGGATGTACAACAGATGCGGAGGATCAAAGATCTGCAGCAAAAGGGGAGGATACTCGGGGTCATTTCGATCAAGCAGCCGAATCGAATGACGTTTGAGAAATTGTTCTTGTTCTGCGAAGGAATAGGTTTGCCGCGATGTGAGAATTGCCGAAACTTCCTTCTGAGAAATCGACGGGACGTTTTGAAAATCGGCCTCGTTTGCTTCCCAGACCGTTTCTGCAGAGCCAAAATGGTTCAGCAAGCGGAGGCAGCGCAAATATCCGATGCGCGGCACCCCCAGCAGCCAATGCAAATATTCTTTTTCTTGACGCATGAAATTCCTCCTTGGTCTTTCAAAGTGATGCCCGCAAAGGCGGTGTGCCATGGAATGTGTATGTAAAGGTAAGTGTAAAGGGATAGGGATGCAAGCTGAGGAAAAAGGGAGACTCAGGCAGTCTCCCTCGCTGGCTGTTACTTTTTCGTGATGACTTGGTCGAGCATGCCGCGTTCCTGCAAAAGCTCCACCAAAGTGGAACCCATTTCGGACGGAGTCGGTGCCATACGAATTCCGCACTCTTGCATCTTGGCAATTTTTTCGGCTGCGGTGCCTTTTCCGCCGGAGATAATGGCGCCCGCATGACCCATCCGTTTTCCGGGAGGTGCCGTCGCGCCCGCGATGAAGCCGACGACCGGTTTTTTCATATGGTCGCGGATCCATTCAGCCGCTTCTTCTTCGGCGGTTCCGCCGATCTCACCGATCATGATGACAGCGTCCGTATCCGGATCGTTATTGAACATTTCGAGTACGTCGATAAATTCGGTACCCTTGACAGGATCACCGCCGATGCCGACCGCCGTCGATTGACCGATGCCGCGGGTGCTCAACTGATGGACCGCTTCATAAGTCAAGGTGCCGGAACGGGATATAACGCCTACACGACCCGGAAGATGAATATATCCGGGCATAATGCCGATTTTACATTCGCCCGGAGTAATGACTCCCGGACAATTGGGTCCGATCAGGCGAGTCCGCTTGCCTTCCATATAACGCTTCACTTTTACCATATCCAGCACCGGAATGCCTTCGGTGATGCAAATCACAAGGTCGAGATCCGCATCGACGGCTTCCATGATCGCATCGGCAGCAAATGCGGGGGGCACGTAAATGACGGAAGCGTTGGCCCCGGTTTTCTCTTTCGCTTGCATGACCGTGTCAAATACGGGAATGCCTTCCACTTCTGTGCCGCCTTTGCCCGGTGTGACACCGCCGACAACGTTCGTTCCGTACTCGATTGCTTGTTTGGTGTGGAACAATCCGGTGGCGCCGGTAATTCCCTGGGTAATAACCTTTGTATTTTTATTCACTAAGATACTCATTACAGTTTCCCTCCGTCCCGAATTTATTTCACCAATCCGACGATTTTTTCCGCAGCATCCGCAAGCGAATCGGCAGCGACAATGTTCAGCCCCGACTCATTGAGCATTTTCTTGCCGAGTTCCACGTTGGTCCCTTCAAGCCGTACAACCAGCGGCTTGTCAAGGCCGACGTCTCTTGCGGCGGTGATTACACCTTCGGCAATCACGTCGCACTTCATGATTCCGCCAAAAATGTTGACGAGAATCCCCTGCACATTCGGGTCGGACAGGATGATCTTGAAAGCAGCCGTTACCTTTTCCGTCGTGGCACCGCCGCCCACATCGAGGAAGTTGGCAGGCTGTCCGCCGAAATACTTGATTGTATCCATCGTTGCCATGGCCAATCCGGCTCCGTTGACCATACAGCCGATATTTCCTTCCAACGCGATATAGGACAGGTCATACTTGGATGCTTCAATCTCTTTCTGATCCTCTTCATCCAGATCTCTCAGTTCGAAAATGTCTTTATGACGGAACAAGGCATTGGAGTCGAAGTTCAGTTTCGCGTCAAGCGCCACCACTTTTCCATCGCCGGTCACGACCAAGGGATTGATTTCGGCGATCGAGCAGTCTTTGTCGACAAATGCTTGGTACAGTCCCATCATGAATTTAACCGCCTGATTCACGAGTTCACGCGGAATGTTGATGGCAAATGCCAACTTGCGCGCTTGGAAAGCCTGCAGACCGACAGCCGGATCGATTACTTCCTTGAAAATTTTCTCCGGAGTTTTGGCGGCCACCTCTTCAATTTCTGTGCCCCCCTCTTCGGAAGCCATCATGACCACACGGCTCGTTGCCCGGTCCACAACCACGCCGACATAATATTCTTTCTTAATATCGGAAAGCTCTTCAATCAAAAGACGTTTCACAACTTTTCCTTCGGGTCCCGTTTGATGAGTGACCAATGTCATCCCGAGAATCTGTTCCGCATATGTACGCACTTCATCAAGATTTTTGGCAACCTTGACGCCGCCCGCCTTACCGCGGCCGCCCGCATGAATCTGCGCTTTCACGACCGCCTTCCCACCTAGCTTCTCGGCTATTTGTTCTGCTTCATTCACGGAAAAAGCCACTTCTCCCTGCGGAACGGTCACGCCGTACTGCTTGAGAACCGCTTTCCCCTGGTACTCATGAATGTTCATTCTCTCTGCCTCCCTGGGAAAATAATAATAAGCTGTGATCTGTATGTCTATTTTGATACTATCTTTTTCATCCGTTTCAATCAACTTTTTTTTAAGCGCTTTCACGATTCTGCATAGAGGGAAATTAACGACAAATCCTTGTTTCGACTCGTTACGTTCGGTTGTGTTCGCTTTCAAACCGAATCTTTGCCTGACACCCGGTACAGACGTAAACCCCGTTGTTTTTTGCAGTTTGCAATTGATCCAGGTTGCTGGCCGGAACATCGGCAACAGAACCGCAAACCGCGCAGCGAATTTGATAGTCTGACAACCGTTCCATCCCCTTTGCCGAAAGTTTGTTTCTAGTATTGCTTGATTTTTCCTGTTTATCAACGGCAACGCCGTAGGTGGAGGGAGTGTTCAACGAATGTTTCATTATACGAAAATGATCAGAAAATATGTGTTATAATGCTAACAAAGAAGGACAGAGGTGTCTGGCACGGACTACTTGCTGCGGACTGACCATGGTGACCCGGCTGCAAAATGTTTATACAGAAGGTTCGATGTCAAACAAGTCTGAATTTCCCCACCACTTTACCGTCCTGGTAACTTTTCAGTTCGTCTTTGTAGACAACCAAATTGTTGGCGCGCAAGAAATCTTCAAATTCCCGTTCTTGCATGGCAACCGTCAGTTGGTTGCCATTCTGTTGAAATCCCCATTCCCCATACAGATCATCCGGCCTTTCTGCAAACTTCCCGGAACTGATCAGTACCTCAATCATCGATGGTGCCCCCTTTCCGTGTTCAGTTCTAGCGTGTCCCGCCCCCCAATGTATCATCCCCAAATCAACCATCCCAAATGAACCTACCCTTTGTACAGATGTGTTCCCTTGTCTCAATGCAAAAATAAAAATCTATAAAGGAGTTGTAAATGCATGTATGCTTCGGTTCACGGCATCGCGTTATTGGGAATTCAAGGGATTCCAGTGACAGTCGAAATCGATATCAGCAACGGACTCCCTTGCTTTGATTTGGTGGGATTGCCGAGTTCATCTGTCCGTGAAGCAAAAGAAAGGGTACGAGCGGCGCTGCGAAACTCCGGCTTTGAGTTTCCCTTGGGACGAATCACGGCCAATCTGGCGCCAGCCGATCTGCGCAAAGACGGACCCGGATTTGATTTGTGCCTGGCAGCAGGGATTTTGACTTGCAGCGGAATGTTGCCGCAGGAAAAATTGCGCACCCTCGCGATGATTGGAGAATTGGCGCTTGACGGTTCGCTTCGCGGCGTGAAAGGTGTACTGCCCATGGTGGCAGCCGCCAAACAGTACGGCATGCAAGAGATCATCGTACCTGCCGACAATTGGCAGGAAGCGCGGCTCGTCGAAGGCATCCGGATCATCCCGATTGGCCGTCTGACCGAGTTGGTTGCTTATTTTCGAGCAGGCACCGTTCACGTTCCGAATCATGACAAATCCGGACCACCGTCCCCTGTCTCCCCCTTCGAAGATATGTCGGACGTCCGGGGTCAAACTCATGTCAAACGGGCGCTGGAAATTGCCGCTTGCGGCGGACATAACGTTTTGTTGATCGGTCCGCCCGGCTCCGGCAAAACTATGCTGGCCAATCGCCTCCCCACCATCCTCCCGCCGCTGCGGCCGGAAGAATCATTGGAAGTGACGATGATTCACAGTGCCTCGGGTCTCCTGAAAGCACCCTCTTCCCTGATGGACAAACGCCCCTTCCGCACACCGCACCATACTGTCAGCAGCGCCGGGCTGATTGGCGGCGGAGCGATTCCAAAACCGGGAGAAGTTTCGTTAGCGCACGGCGGTGTTTTGTTTCTGGATGAACTGCCTGAATTCAACAGGGCTGTATTGGAAGTCCTGCGGCAACCGCTTGAAGATGGGCGCATCACCCTGGTGCGGGCAAACTCCACCCTCACCTACCCGTCCCGCTTTCAACTGATTGCTTCCATGAATCCCTGCCCATGCGGTCATTTTGGTGAAGAAGCGGAGAACGGCGAATCTGCCTGCACCTGCAGCCAGTCGCAAGTGCAGCGGTACCACAGCCGTATTTCCGGTCCGCTGTTGGACCGGATCGACTTGCACATCGACGTGCCACGGATCAAATATGAGGATATGTCGCCAGAACTTCCACCCGAAACTTCAGCCGCCATTTTGCAGAGAGTCCTGCAGGCCCGCGCCGTCCAGCGCAGCAGATTTCCCGGCAAAACCATACCGATCAACGCCGCCATGACAGCGGGCGAAATCCGCATGCACTGCCGGCTGTCCAAAGAAGGGACCTCCCTATTACGGCAGGCTTTCGAACAATTGGGTTTGTCTGCCAGAGCGCATGACCGGATTCTAAAAGTGGCCAGGACCATTGCCGATTGTGAAGGAGAATCGGCGATTGAGACCCGCCATATTGCCGAAGCCATTCAATATCGAAGTCTGGACCGGAAATATTGGCACTGATGAAGAACAGCATGTGCGGCAGGACAGTCCATTTCATCTGACGAATAGTAGGGATAATTAAGGGAAGGAGGCGTTCGATTTGGCATATCAACATCCCAACATGAATCTTCCCGAGGTATTGGAAGCGTTAGCCTGGTTGGATGTATATCTCGACTCTCTGCAGTTGGAAGTTTGCGTCCCCGATCTGTACAGTGCGGCGTACGGCGTCGAATTACCCGCCATCAAGATCGACATTACGGATTCGGAACCGAAATTATTGTTTGATCTGTGTGAATCCCTGGAACAAAACGGCTATAAAGAAATCGTCCACGAGTTTTTCACGCTTCTGATGGATCATCAAATCGATGTCGCCTCTTGGACCATCAAGGAAACCCCCCATCGGAACTGACAGCAGGCACCCGCAGTCTCCCGGGCGGCCCTTGCAACCCGCCCCACATGAACCGTGAGGCGGGTTGTTTGTGAGTTTTGCTATGCAGAACTGTCTGTTTACGGCGCAGCGCTTCCGCTGATCTTTGTGTGCAAACCGGCGTTCGACGGAGTCACGACCACTTGCGGCACCGAAAGATTCGGCACATCCACCATCGTAATTTGAACCCCGAATGCCTCTTCCAGCCGTTTGGATTGGAACACGCGGCGAGGTACATCCAGCATCGCGACCTCCCCCTGCCGCAATAACAACAGACGGTCGCAATACTGGGCCGCCAGGTTCAGATCATGCAGTACAGCCGCCCACGTCAGGCCGCGTTTTTGTTCTTGTTTCAGCAGCGATAAAAGTTCGATTTGATGAAACAGGTCCAGATACGTCGTCGGTTCGTCCAACAGCAACAATTGCGGTTCCTGAGCCAATACTTGGGCCAACAAGATGCGCTGCCGTTCTCCCCCGCTGACTTCATCCAATCGACGGTCCCGCAGATGCCACGTACAGGTTCGTTCCATGCTTTGCCGACAAATGGCCTGATCCCTCTCACTTTCCATTTGCCAACGTTTGAGAAAGGGGTAGCGGGCCAACAATACCGTCTGATAGGCGGTAAACTGCGATTCCACCTGGGCAATTTGCGGCATAAACGCCAGTCGGCCAGCCAATTCTTTGCGGTGAAAGGAAGCAATCGATTGTCCTTCCACAAGTACCTCTCCCCGATCCATCGGCTGATGCCCCCCCATCACCCGCAGCAAGGTGGATTTTCCCGCTCCGTTGGGACCGATAATGCCGAGACTCTCCCCTTTTCCCAAATGAAAGGATACATTCTGTAAAACAGGATCTTTGCCGGACATCACCGACACTTGCTGCAATCGAATCATACGGACCCCCTCTTGCTCCTGTGCAGTTGCCATGCGAAAAAAGGCGCTCCGATCATCGCCGTTACCACTCCGATTGATAGTTCCAACGGCGAAAACAGGGAACGTGCCAGCGCGTCGCACAATACCAAAAAGATCCCTCCTGCCAGCGCAGCCAAAGGAGTCAAGAGACGATGGTCAGGTCCGACGACCGAACGCGTCACATGCGGGATCACCAACCCGACAAAACCGATTATTCCGGCTGTGGATACCGCGACAGCCGTCACCAGGGAAGCAGTCAGCAGCAGCACCCATTTCGTCCGTTCCACCTGTACGCCAAGGGAGCTCGCTCCCCGTTCCCCCATCGTAAGGGCGTTCAATTCCCGGCTGAATGCCCAGATCACAAACAAGCCAAGCAGGAAGAACGGGATCAGAATGATCCCGCTTTTCCAATCGCGGAGTGACAGACTGCCCAACAGCCAAAGCACGATCTGTTGGGTTTTGTTGCCCGGTACCATGGTCAGTGTAAAAGTCAAAATCGCACCGAGAAAGGAATTGACGACAACTCCTGCCAGAATCAGAGTTTCTGTCCGCAATTGATGGTCCATCCGCCCCAGCCAGAAGACGAGGACAATCGACACCAGGGCTCCCAAAAACGAGACCAGAGGAACCGTCAAGATGCCCAATGCCAGATTGGCGCCAAAAGCCAACATGATCGCCGCCCCGACCGAAGCACCGGCAGATACCCCCAGAATATAAGGATCCGCCAAAGGATTGCGCAAGACGCCCTGGAAGGCGACACCCGCCAAAGACAGGGACGCGCCGACCAACAGTCCGAGAAAAACACGGGGCAACCGAATTTTAGCAAGAATCGTGGCTTCCGTTTCCGTCCAATTCGGCGTGATGATCCAATCCCCAAAGGGCAAATGATGGATGATATACGCCAAGGAATGGGACAGCGGGATCGTGGTGCTGCCAACCGATACCCCGATCCCGATGCTGAACGTCATCACCGCCAAAAGAACGCTGCCCCATGCGATCAGGCTGCGGCCGGTCTTCATTGAAACAACTCGGGATGAATCGCTTTCGCGAACAGTTCGAGTCCGTCCACAATGCGCGGACCCGGGCGGGATACCAGGTTGGTGTCAACCGCAATCACCTTTTTGTCTTTTACCCCCGGGATATCCTGCCAACCGGAACGTCCCTGCAAATCTTTCAACACGTCAGCCGTCACACCATGGGTCGAAATGATCACCTGCGGATTTTTGGCGACAATTTGTTCTGCATCGACCTTCTTCCAACCGCTGACATCGGAGAAGATGTTTTTTCCGCCCGCCAATTCGATCATCTCATCCATAAATGTTCCTTTCCCGGCCGTATAAATATCCGGTGCGGGAGATACCTCGACATAAACTCTCGGTCTTTTGTCATCGGTCAAATCTTTCGTTTTGATTTTGATGTCATTTACTTTTTTCTCCATCGATGCGATCAGTTCCCTGGCCTTTTCAGCCGAATTGGTAAGGTTTCCGATTTCTTTGATCGCTTGTTCCACTTCGGCGATGGTTTTCGGTTCAATGGCATATACGGTCAAGCCCATTTTCCGCAGGGCTTCCAGGTCTTGTCCGTTGGCAGAAACACCGCCAATCACCAGATCAGGTTTTTGGGCGACCACTTTTTCCGCATCGACCTTCATGTCACCGACAATCGGTTTTGTCTTGGCTTCCGCCGGATAATCGGCCCACTTGCTGACACCGACAATTTTATTTCCCAAACCCAAGGCAAACAGAATTTCCGTATCGCTTGGCAGCAGCGAGACAATCCGCTGCGGTTCCGATTGAAGAGTCACATCGGTTCCGGTTGTGTCTTTCACCGTTACCGGGTACGCAGTTTGTGAAGCTGACTTCGCCGTTTGCTGTGTGCTGCTCTGCTGCGGCGCGTTCGATCCGCACCCTGCGGAGAGACCCGCCGTTACCGCTAGAACCGCTAAGATGGTGGAAAATTTTTTGTGCATTTGAATGACCCCTCTCTTGGAATAACAACAATAAGCCCCGACCGATGAGGTCAGGGGCTGCAATGGTTATGTAACACGGCAGACCACACCCTTTTCCTCGAAGGTTGCGGAAACAGCGGCTTTGGCAGGTCTCCTGGCTCAAGTTCATCATCCTGTTCGTCTTCCCGCTTGCGCAGTGACTCATTGAACAGAACTCCCTCATACAGTGGCGGGACCGCATCGGATTCGCACCGATTTCCCTATTATCTCCCAAAATACGGAGCACCAAGGCACGTTATGTACTTGTTGTTCGATACTAGAGTATAAGATGAACTTCCCGGTGTCAACGGTAAGTCATTATTTCTTCTTTTTCTTTCCGGCCAGCATCGCTTGGTTGGCGTTTGATTTTTTCATCTGCCGGGACACTTGCGCCAACTGTTTCTTATTCAAATTGACACCCATACTTCT
>JAGVBM010000342.1 GCA_020059765.1 Bacillota bacterium | reverse complement strand
GAGCAACGGGAAATTCATGTGGTTCCGGTGGTGAAATTGGTGAATCACAGCGCCCGGACGCAAGTGGAATTGACAGAGGGAACCCGGTTCGAAGCGGTAACGGACGGCGAACCGGCAGCGGAACTGCGTCATGCGGAAGAGACTGCGGTACAACTGAGGCAACAAGCGGAAACCGAAGCGGAGGCGATCCTTGCACAAGCGCGCAGAGAAAGTGATTCATGGCTTGCGGAAGCCGGCCGACAAGCGGAATTGATCGTACAGGACGCCGAACTGCAAGCGGAAACAATCTTGACGAATGCAAGGATCTCCGGGCATGAGCAGGGATTCGCAGAAGGATTGGCAGAGGCGCAAAATCAATACCGCTCAAAGATTGACGCATTCCTTGCAACGATGCGGCAAATTGAAGCGGATCGAAAAAAACGCCTGCTTCAATCGGAACAGCAAATCGTCGAGTTATCTCTGGCGATTGCCGGGCGAATTATCGAAAAACAGTTGGAAACGGACAACCAATGGATCGTGAATACGGTCAAATCAGCATTGGCGGAAGCGGTTGACCGATCCCGCATTGAAATATTGGCCCATCCGGAAGACATTCCGATCCTTGTCTTGGCCAAAGAAGAATTTTTGTCGTCGATCGCCGCCAAGGCGGAATTGCACTTCGTATCGGAACCGTCGATCCGGCAGGGCGGGTGTGTGCTTCATACGCCTCAGGGCACAATCGATGCGCGATTGGATACTCAATTGAACGAGGTGAAACGGGCGTTGCTTGAAGTGGCGGCAACGCTGCAGACGTGAAAGATTTTGCAGCGGGTCCCTATCTGGATTCTGTAAACCGCGCCCAACGGTTTGTGCATTACGGGAAGGTTACGCAAGTAATCGGTCTGACCATCGAATCTCTTGGTCCGTCCGCCAAAATCGGCGACATATGCCAGATCTATCCGAACTACCGGACAAATCCCGTTCTAGCTGAAGTGGTTGGTTTTCGCTCCGACAACGTATTGCTGATGCCGCTTGGAGATTTGGGGGCGATCGGCCCCGGCAGCGAAGTTCGGGGCACAAGAGAGCCGCTGCAGGTCGCTGTGGGCAAATCATTGCTGGGGAGAATCCTCGACGGTTTGGGACAGCCGATCGATGACTTGGGTGCCGTTCCGGTCCACGAGGCACGATCGATTCATAATGAACCGCCCAATCCGCTGACCCGCCCGACGATTCGTTCGCCCTTAAGTGTAGGGGTTCGCTGCATTGACAGTCTGCTGACCACCGGACGGGGACAACGGATCGGCATTTTTGCAGGCAGCGGTGTGGGGAAAAGCACGTTGCTGGGAATGATCGCCCGCAACACTTCCGCCGACGTCAATGTCATTGCGTTAATTGGGGAGCGAGGCAGAGAGGTGCGGGAGTTTATCGAAAAAGATCTGGGCGAAGAAGGACTGGCCCGTTCGGTCTTAATCGTTGCAACTTCCGATCAGCCTGCCTTGGTGCGGATTAAAGGAGCGCTGGTGGCCACCACGATCGCCGAATACTTCCGGGACGAAGGGCTGCATGTCAATCTAATGATGGACTCCGTCACCCGATTTGCCATGGCGCAACGGGAAGTCGGGTTGACAATCGGTGAACCGCCCGCGACAAGGGGATATACACCCTCTGTCTTTGCCGTTCTGCCAAAATTGTTGGAACGGGCAGGCACGGGTCCCGTCGGTTCGATCACCGGTTTTTATACGGTGCTGGTCGACGGTGACGACATGAATGAACCTATCGCTGACGCGGTGCGGGGAATTCTCGACGGACATATTGTATTGTCCAGGCAACTGGCCAACAAGGGGCACTTCCCCGCGATCGACATTCTGGCCAGCGTCAGCCGGGTCATGAATGACCTGGCCGCCGTCGACCATGCAAAAACGGCTGCCGCTTTCAAAAAACTGTTGGCCGTGTACCGGGATGCGGAAGATTTGATCAATATCGGCGCGTATCAACGAGGAAGCAATCGTTTGATTGACATGGCTGTCGAATATAAACCGCTGATGGACAAGTTCTTGCAGCAAGCGGTGCACGAAAAATCCGCTATCGAATCGACGATTGAAGAACTGATTCAATCATTCGGAGGAATTGACTCATGAGCATTCCACTGCGATCGGTGATAAAAATTCATTCCTTAAAAGAAACCATGGTGACACAGGCGGAATGGGAATTGGCGGATGCGGTTCGCAATGAACAGGCGGCGGAGGTTCTGCTGCGGCAAATGGAGCAAAAACTCGAGCAATCCGCAAAGCTTTTGAAAGAACGGCAGCAGAAGGGTGTTTCCGCTCGTGAAATGCTGGAGTGGACGGACTGGATCGAAATGCAGCGGCGCAGCATCGAGGATCATTCTGCGCACGTTCGACAATTGTCGCAAATATCCGCCCGTTGCAAAGACAATCTTGTGGAAAAACACATGGAGAAAGAAACATGGCAGCGTTTAAAACGGCAGCGGTTGCAAGTTTTGGAATTCGATATGCGAAAACAAGAGCAGAGCGAACTGGATGAAATGGCTGTTCGGCGCCTGATGGGCCGGGAATTGTAAATCACTGCGGAATCGTTTCGCGGAGAGAGGGAGGTTGCTGATGGAAAAACGAGACTACGGAAAACTGGAATGGTTTTTTTACATCATTGTTCTGCCGCTGCTTTTTACTGGCTTGATCTCGGGGCTCGTCCTGCAATTTATGGGGTACGACGTCACAGGAAAATTGATTTCCATTGCACGCAAAACTCCCGTCATCAGTTCCATCGTGCCGCCAGATGAAGCAGCCAAAAAAGAACGTTCTGAAGTTCGCAAGCTGCAATCCCAATTGAACGAATCGATGCAAGCCTTCGAAACGGCGCAAAAGTCTGTTCAGATACTGAAACAGGACTTGGCGGGCAAAGAAGCGGAACTGAACAAATTGAAACAGGCCAAAGAAGACGCAAAGAAACAGGAGCAGGAACAGCAAACAGCCGATGTCTTCTGGAAAAAACAGGCTGCCGTTTACAGTGAAATGTCGCCGAAAAATGCGGCCGTAATTTTGGCGGCAATGCCGTTGAACGAGGCAAGAGCGATTCTTGGTCGGATGGATTTGGATGTGAAAGCATCGATCCTGGAGAAGATGGATCCGAAAGTGGTTTCGGTTTTGGAGAGCGGATCTGCAGACATGCAGGAAAATGGTCGTCAGTCGGCGGATGATTATATAAAAGCAAGCGCCAAAATCTATAACTTGATGTCGCCGGCAAAAGCGGCCGCCATTCTGTCCGAAATGTCTGTCGAACAGGCACGGGGAATCGTCCGTGAACTCAGCGCGGAAACTCGGGCCGCCATTTTAGAAAATATGGACCCGAAATTTGCGGCAAAACTGATCTGACCGTTTTTGCCCGCTCATTGGCGAAATGCTTGCTGCTTTTGAAAGGAGGTGAAATCGCATGAATGCAATTGGAACTGCACAAAGCCAGGCAAACGGAATTGTTGCGCAACAGACGGCCCAGCAGGTTCTTGGCGCCTCCGGCACCACCGAAACCCCTGCTGGATTGTTTCAACTCTTGTTAACCGGCCAACTGGGACAAACAGACGGAAAGCAAGCGGCCTTGCAGGAATTGCTGGATTTGTTAACGGGTGTTGACGCGGAGCAACTATTGGAATTGTTGGCGGAATTGGGAATCATGCAGCCGCAAGGATTGCCGGTTGATGTTCCGACAGGGGAAGCCCCTTTGCAAGCTTCAATGACGGCAGCGGTACACGAACGCGGGATCAATCGATCGAATGGTATGCGGCAGTCGGCGGAACGTCAGATTTCTGCAGCTCTTTTGTCCGAACAGACGGCAGAACAGGTTGTCAGCTTGTTGAAACAAGCGGAGATCTCGCCTGAATCCGCTTTGCAGCAAATCAGACAGGCCGTCCAGCATGCAGGTATGACCGTACAAGACGCAGTTTCGGACCTGCTGCGGTCTGCCGCCCATTCGACCCCGGCCAAAGAGTCGGCGAGCTTCGCACAAATGGCTTCCGAATTGAATGTCCAGCGGGTTGAAACGAAGAAAATGCCCGATCGAGCAGGAACTGCCGTATTGTCGCAAGCTGCCAGAATTCAACCTGCTTTTCTGCAGCAGGAACAATTCCAATCGGCCAAGGCAGCAGACAAACTGCCAGCCAGTCCGGAAATGACGGAGACGACTCCTCAATTCGCAGAAACCCGCGTCCTGACTTTCGGCCAACCGGCGGCTGTACAATCTGACGAACTGTCTTTGGGCTCAAACGGATATACCGGAATTTTGCCGACTCGCCATGTGATAACAGAAGCTGCTTTGCCTGCTCAACCTGCTCAGCCTGTTCACGTGCAAAT
>JAGVBM010000313.1 GCA_020059765.1 Bacillota bacterium | reverse complement strand
TTCTTGGCAACCCGCCAACCGCCCATTTTTAGCAAAAATGTGCCTTTGACCAAGGCATTCGCATAGTATGGGGTGACAATGCAGGTAAGGAGGAACCCCATGTTTACGCAGCGGAAAGCTTACATGCCCTACGTCAGTCCGTTTGACCCCTGCCCGCCGATTCGTGTAAAAACTTACGAAACCCCGCCCCAATTGTATTTGGGCTATCAACTCCCGAATTTCCCCCAATTCCCGCCGTTGGAAGCTCTGCATCGAGGTACCCTGTGGCCGATTTTGTACAGTCCGTACGGGGGACGCATGGAAAGGAGCGAAACTGCGGAATGAAGCCGATGCCCGAATCCTATTACCAAATGCTCGAACAACTGCAATCCCTTGACTTTGTACTCATAGAGCTGACGCTCTATCTCGATACCCATCCGGAAGATTTGCACGCGATCGAACAATTTAACCAGGTCAGTCAGCAGCGTGCCCTGATAAAAGCGGAATTCGAAGCAAAATTCGGCCCGCTGCTGCAATACGGGCAAAGCTATTCCAAATATCCTTGGGATTGGTCCGAATCCCCCTGGCCTTGGCAAGTGTAACAATCTGACATTCCGGTAAGGAGGTTGACAAACCGTGTGGATTTACGAGAAAAAATTGCAGTACCCTGTCCGGGTCGGCAAATGCGACCCCCGGATGGCCAAGTTTTTAATCGAGCAATACGGCGGGGCTGACGGAGAGCTGGCGGCCGCCCTTCGCTATTTGAACCAGCGCTATACCATTCCCGATAAAGTGATCGGATTGTTGACAGATATCGGAACTGAAGAATTCGCCCATTTGGAAATGATTGCCACCATGGTATATAAACTGACGAAAGATGCCACTCCCGAACAATTAATAGCCGCAGGTCTTGGCGATCATTACGCAAACCACGACCGCGCCCTGTTTTACCAAAGTGCGGCAGGGAATCCGTTTACCGCCACTTATATCCAGGCAAAAGGAGATCCGATTGCCGACCTGTACGAAGACATCGCGGCGGAAGAGAAAGCCCGTGCGACCTATCAATGGCTGATCGACATGACCGACGATCCCGATCTGCAAGACGGACTCAAGTTTTTGCGTGAACGGGAGGTTGTCCATTCACAACGTTTCCGGGAAGCGGTCGAAATGCTGAAAGAAGAGCAGGAACGGATAAAGATCTTCTGAGAATCCCCCCCTCTTCGCGCTCCAAAGAGAGTGGGGCGGCAAGAAAGTCGCTTCGGGATGATTGTTCCGCAAGCGACTTTGCTATTTTCCCGCTCGATGTACGTCATGACTCCTGACCGACGATTGCATCCATCTTCGGTGCAAATAAAAAAGACGTGTTAGAATCAACACGTCTCTCAGGTGAGTATTTTTTGCACTGATGATTTCAGTCCGTCAATTTTCAATAGTACGGGTTTGATGTTGATGTCCGGAAACCTGACAGTCTTTGCACAACCCGTAGTATTCCAGACGATACGAATGTACATTGAAGCCCAGTTTCACAATGCTTTCCGGAACGATGTTCGAAATGTCCGGCGCATCCACATCTCCTACCACGCCGCAGTTTTCGCAAACCAGATGTGCGTGTTCCGTTTCATTTCCGTCGAAACGACTTGACCCATCCCCGTATGACAACTCCCGAATGACTCCCAGTTTGGTCAATGTATGCAGGGTGTTATAGACGGTGGCTAACGAGATGCCGCCCAGCGCTTTGGATACTTCCTGATGAACCTGTTCCGCAGTCGGATGGATGTGCGTGTCTTTCAGGTATCTTAGAATCCATTGCCTTTGCGGAGTGAGTCGAACGCCATTTGAACGCAGTTCTGAAATTGTTTGTTCAAATCCCATGCGTCGCACTCGTCTTCACCTGCCCTTAAATTAATATCTAATATAATTCTAATCTTTTTATGTTTGCAATGTCAAACATGTCACAAAAATGTCAACGACCTAGTCCACTTCGAAAAAGCTTGATTTTACTAGGAAAATGCGATTGAACCCGATAAGGCGCCAGACCGGATTCGTGTCGACTTTGTGACCTTTTACACAAAGTCTAATCAAGAATGGGTAACGACATGCGTTCGTTTCGCTGCCAAATTCCGCCAAATACCCCGCATGATTGCAAAAAGCGGCAGCATCCATAAAAAGAATGCATAGGGCCAGTAGGTGGCCGTATCAATCCCCATCGCGGTTGAACTGAGGATGGCGTGGAGATTCCAGGGAATCAGGGCGGAAAAAACAACCCCCGAATCGGACAGGGTCCGTCCCAATTCCATTCGATCCAAACCCAATTCCTGGTATTTCGGCTGCAGCATCCGCCCTGGGATGATGACCATCAGCGCTTGGTTGCAAAAAATCAATCCGGCCGTAATGGAAATCAACACTGTCGCCATCAATAAGCTGCCTTCCCGCTTGATTCGGTCCAGCAACCCGCCGATCAGCCTGAGCATCATGCCCGAAGTTTCCATAATCCCGTTTAATGCACCCGCAAACAGGATGATCCAGATGACGCCGAGCATCTTCAATATCCCGCCGCCTTGCAGCAGTATCCTGCCGTCAGAGGATTCGATGTAATAGCCCCGCAGCAGGATTTGTCCAATCTCCTCCCAGCCGCGTTCCTGCAAGAAATAGGTCAGAAAACTTCCCATCAGGATTCCCAACAGCAGGTTGGTTCGGATCGGTACCCGTAAAAAGGCAAGAATCAGCACCAATACCGGCGGCAGCAATACCCACCAGGGCAGTTGAAAAGCCAGTCGCAAACCTTCAACCGCTGCGACGCTTCCTGCCGCGGCAGCCCGTTCGTCTATCGCCCGGAATCCCAATCCCAGATAGAGAATCAAGGAGATAACAAATACCGGAAGACCCGACCTGATAAGTCGGGGGATGGTTTTCTCCACCTTTGTGCCGATGGTGGACGATAACAAATATACCGTGCCTGATAATGGGGATGTTCGATCCCCCACCATCGCGCCGGAGATCAATGCTCCCCCGATCAGGCCGCCGGGGATGCCGAACACATGCGCCATCCCGGTCAGTGCAATTCCCATCGTCGACAGGGTTCCGACGGAAGTCCCCAACAGCATCGACATCACAAAAGTCAATAAAAAGGCGCTGACGACCAGCAGTTGGGGTGTTACGATTTCAATTCCGTATACAATCAACCCGGCAATCGCCCCGCTCGCCATCCAAATCGCAATTACACCGCCGATCAGAAGCAATATAGTCACAACAATAAAGGTGCTTTTCATCCCATCATAACTTGCCCGCAAGAGGTGGCGCCAAGAAAAACCATGTATGACCGCTATGAGAAATCCGCTCCCCCAACCCGCGAGCAAAGCCCCATAAATCGGCAAATCCCACATAAACAGCGAGAAAAATAATGCAACCCCCGTGATCAGAAATGGCAGCGCGGACAACCCAATTGAGATATCACGTCGCGGATGCAGTTGCTTGGGCTCCATCGTTTCCGCTCACTCCTGCTGAAAGAATAAATCGCATCGCTTCTTCCGTAGAAATGTCAATAATTTCCACGTCTTCTTTCGGCACGATCACCGTCATGCCCGCCATCTGAAAGGATTGCGGAATATAAATTACCGTATGATTGTGCAGTTTGTCAGTCAGTTTTCCCATCTCTTCACTTGTAATAAACCCCATGACGCGCATCGAGGTACCGGGAATCCGAATCAAAGCCACTTTCGAAAAGGAACGTTTTTCCCCGAAAAAGGATTGAATGGTTTCTTTGAGAATCGAATACAAGCTCTTGACGACCGGGATTCGGTTTAACAGCCGATCCACCAGTTCGAGCAGCGATTTGGAAACATACTGGGTAGCCAGCCAACCTGTTGCGGTAATCAGTACGATACTGAACAACAGACCGATTCCCGGGATGTAGGGAATGTACTGTTCTTCCAGCTGCGCTTTCAGGTATTTCCCCAACAGTCCGTCCAAAAAACCGAATACCTGGAACACCACATAGAGAACAAGACCTATGGGAACAATTGTTATGATGCCGTTTACAAAATATTTGGTCAAACTCTTCATCGATCCGCCTCCTCCGTCCAAAGTCCTATGACGATATACAGTTTACCTTTTGTCAGGTCTTCTAGTAAACTGTAATTGTAAACGTCATTCGCTGATGGTCATAAATCTGGAGGTCAGAAATTGATGGATTCCAAACTGTTAGGAACCCTGCTGCGAATGCAGGCCACTCATTCCATGCCATTGTTCTCCGGGGAACGAACTGCCCCGACCGAACTGTTTCGCGAATATCTCAACACTTTGCTTGCACAGGCGAACGTTTCCACGCAAGCCGATGCGAACGGGAAGACTCTTGGATTGTTACGATCCGCTCCGCCTGAGCAGACTTACATACACTCTTCCACAGTGCTGCAGAAAATGCCCTTTGCCCGCCAGTCTGTACATGGTTTCCAACCCGCTCCAAGTGAGCAAGCGCTGGATGACTTGATCCGCCAAGCAGCCGAAAAACACGGAGTAGATCCGGGTCTGATTCGGGCCGTCATTCGGCAGGAATCCAATTTTCATGTAACCGCAACCTCACAAGCGGGTGCCATGGGGCTCATGCAGTTGATGCCGTCCACAGCCCGGCAATTGGGGGTTCGCAATGCCTATGACCCGGCTGAAAATATTGACGCAGGCACCCGTTATCTGAAACAAATGCTCGACCGGTATAATGGAAACCCTGCACTTGCCCTAGCCGCTTATAACGCCGGACCGGGCAATGTGGACGAATACGCTGGTATTCCGCCTTTTTCGGAAACACGAAACTACGTGGCCAATGTGCTGCATCATTATCGTAACCAAGCTTGATGGAAACAGCCATTCCCCAACCCTGAAACCATTGTCGATTGGAAGGAATGGCTTTTTGACCATTAACTGTATTGCGGCACCAGCTTGTTCCGTTTGTTAAGGTACGCATCTGCTCCCATGGCAACAATCGCACCGTCACCAGCTGCAACAACGGCTTGCTTGACGGGAGTCCGTCGGGCGTCTCCGCCGGCAAATACGCCCTCCACATTGGTTCTCAAGTATTCATCGACTTCAATATACCCGTCCGCATCCCGTTTCACTTCATCAGCAAGAAAATCGGTATTTGGCTTATTGCCGACCATGTAGAAAAACACGCCGTCCAATTCGTACACCAACTGCTCCCCATCCGGTTTCTGAACCAAAACACCTTCAAACTTGCCGCTTCCAGCCACTTCACGGACACGGTGCTGCCACAATACTTCAATGTTCTCGTAGGCATCAATCAGTGAAATGTCAGCGTCACCTTGCAGTTTTTTTGTAGGAATAAAGAAAAGTACTCGTTTCGCAAACTTCGCCAAGGCGATCGCTTCCATCAACGCTTCTTCATTATCACCCGAGACGCCGACAACTTTGTTCTGGAAAAATGCGCCGTCACATGTGGAACAGTAACTGACACCGCGCCCGGTAAACTCTTCTTCGCCTTTCAGCTTTTTGTTGTTGCCGCGTGCACCGACTGCGATAAAGACGGTCTTTGCTTTGATCGTTCCTTCCGGTGTTTGCAGCGCTTTGATTTCACCGAACAGTCGAGTGGAGAGTATCGTTGTGCGCACGAACGTCGCACCAAATTCTTTCGCCTGCCGACGAATCCGGTCCACCAGTTCGGAACCGGTCAGTTCCTCATGAACACCGGGATAGTTCGCAATTTT
>JAGVBM010000161.1 GCA_020059765.1 Bacillota bacterium | reverse complement strand
GAAACAATTGTCGGATATGAAAATCATTCCGGGCGCACTTTTTTGGGCCCCGAGGTTGCTCCGCTCGCTCAAGTCATCAGCGGATACGGCAATAACGGAGATGACGGCGGCGAAGGTGCTGTGCAGGGTACGGTCTTCGGGAGCTATTTGCACGGCCCGCTATTGTCAAAAAATCCGCAATTGGCCGATCATTTGTTGCAGTTGGCGTTGCGCAGAAAGACAGACAATCCGCTGCTCGCGCCGTTAAACGACGAGTGGGAAAGAAAAGCGCATCAACGCGTATTGAAGCAATATGTCCATGCAGAACGAAGGTAAATAAGCATAAATTTCAATGACCATCTATTTTGTTCAAATATTCATGGGCTTGGTCGTTGAAATTTGGAATTGAGCATGGTACGATATCACTTGTCGCTGTTCCGGCAGGTATGGCGGCGAGTGAAAAATGTGGAGAGATGTCCGAGTTGGCCGAAGGAGCACGATTGGAAATCGTGTAGGCGTTAACCGCGTCTCAAGGGTTCGAATCCCTTTCTCTCCGCCAGTAGTGGCTCGGTAGCTCAGTTGGTGAGAGCGACGGATTCATAACCCGTAGGCCGTGGGTTCGACTCCCTCCCGAGCCACCAATCCTTTTCTAGCAATTCGCCACCTTAGCACAGTCGGTAGTGCGCATCACTCGTAATGATGAGGTCGCCGGTTCGATTCCGGCAGGTGGCTCCACAGCGATTGGAGTGATGGCCGAGTAGGTCGAAGGCGCTCGCCTGCTAAGCGAGTATACGGTGTAAAGCCGTATCGAGGGTTCGAATCCCTCTCACTCCGCCAGAAAAACCCGGTGCGGCGTTTGCCTCACCGGGTTTTATTCGTCAGCAGAGGGTGCTCTGGCGGTGGACACGCGGTGAAACAGCAACGAGACTCTGCCGAAGCTGTGGATTGGGAGTACACATGTTATAATACATAGCATCAGCAATCCAGGTTGTTGGAGGAGAAAAAGCATGATCCGTATTGGCGGTCATGTCTCTGGTTGCGGGAGCCATGTTGATCTGGTTTCGCAGAAAAGGATGGTTTTAGACGGAGTGAAGCGGATGAAATACGACATTATCGTAATCGGCGGCGGTCCATCGGGATTGATGGCTTCTGTCGCAGCCGGACAGCAAGGGGCAAAGGTATTGCTGCTCGACAAAGGGGACAAGCTGGGACGGAAATTGGGAATATCCGGCGGCGGACGCTGTAATGTGACAAACAATAAGGACATTTCCGAGATCATCAGGAACATCCCGGGAAACGGCCGGTTTTTGCACAGTGCGTTTTCCGTTTTCAACAACCGGGATATCATCCGGTTCTTTGAAGACCTGGGGATTCGATTGAAGGAAGAGGATCGGGGGCGTATGTTTCCGGTATCGGACAAGGCGAAAGATGTGGTCGACGCCTTGCTTCGCAAAGTGCTGCAAACGGGTGTCGAAATCCGCACGCAGTCTCCCGTAAAAAAAGTGGTCTATGAAAAGGCGGCTGTTTGCGGCGTCGAGATGCGGTCAGGGGAACGGGTTGACGCGTCGGCAGTCATTGTCGCGGCAGGGGGAATGTCGGTTCCGCACACCGGCTCCACTGGTGACGGATACGAATGGGCGAGGGAAGCGGGACATACCATTACCGAGTTGTATCCGACGGAAGTGCCGATTCGTTCCAAGGAAGAGTTTATTCGGCAGGGCTTGTTGCAGGGACTGTCCCTCCGCCATATTGGATTGTCCGTGTACGACGCAAAAGGGAAAAAACTGATCGAACATGAAGGGGATATGATTTTTACCCATTTTGGCATTTCCGGACCGGCCGCGTTGCGCTGTTCCCAATTTGTTGTCAAAGCATTAAAGCAATCCGATGTATCGGAAGTACTGATGACGATTGATCTGTTTCCTGACAAGTCTGTGGAGCAAATTGAGGAGGAGACGTTCAATTTGGCTGAAATGGATCCGAAGAAAACAATCCGAAATGTGTTAAAGGGGTATCTGCCGGAACGATTGATTCCAATTGTGCTCAAGAAATCAGGATTGCAGGATGACATCACCTTTACCCATATTCCGAAGACACCTTGGGGAAAAATGGCCCATCTGCTGAAACGGCTTCCCTTGCACGTCCATGGGACGTTGTCGATCGAGGAGGCGTTCGTAACAGGCGGCGGTGTGAATCTGAAAGAAATCAATCCGAAGACGATGGAATCCAGGTTAATGGGTGGCTTATACTTCTGCGGGGAAATTCTTGATATTCACGGTTATACAGGCGGCTATAACATCACAGCCGCTTTCGCCACGGGGTATACAGCCGGGAAAAACGCCGGAGAAACCGTCACGCGAGAGTAAAACAAACGCCACATCATCGGATGTGGCGTTTGAGAATTATTCTGCCGCTTGCGCCATTTTTTCGTAAGCTTTGACAACTCGATCCCATTCGGCATCGTCTTCAATGTCAATCAGATATTCTTCACCGTTTTCATCGGTTTCCACCCGAAGAATAACGGCTTCTCCTTCTTCTTCAGTGTGGGGAACCAGAATCGCGTAACTGGATCCTTCCAATTCCATGACATCAGCGATGATAAACTCATGGTCGTTGCCTTCATCATCCGTCAAAATAATTACATCATGCTCATGATCGTGATCGCAATCGGGACCGTGAACGTGGTTATGATCTGACATTTGTCAACCCTCGTCTCTTCTATTGGATTCCAAATCTTGTTCATCATACCATGGTAAACTTTACTGCGTCAAATGAGAGAGAATGATCCATTCCCGCGGGAATTTTTACTCTCAGCCGGAACAAGAATGGGATTGCTGCAGAGGCTCTCCGTTCACTTCACTGGTGATGCATTTGCTGAGCAGAATCGTCACCGATTGCAGCAACTCATCCACTTTTCCGGATGCCTGCTTAAATAAAACCACTTCCGGATACGTGTCCAATTGTTGAATCAATTTCTGGATTGTATCTTCCAGTCCTTGCAAATGGGAACCGCCGCCATAGGATTGCAAGCGGTCATATTCAACCTGAACATCCCGGAGTTGCTTCAATAGCGACTTAATGTCCGGATGAGACTCCATCAATTCTTGCGTTCGTTTATATTCCGCCACTTCTGGGGATTCTGCAATCAGCGCGCCCAATTCGTAAGCTTGCGCCCAAATTTCGTTCATATCGCTCATAGGTTCGCGACTCCTCCTTTCACATGTCTCTCAGTATAAAGAAAAGCCCGAAAGAAGTCACGGGCTGTTTTGTTAAAATCAATCAATGATGATAGTTATGCACCGCATTATGGTGTTTGAATTTTTCGTCCCGCCGATTGTCCGTTTTCTCAATCCACAGCCCAATTCCGACAGATGTAAGAATGAGACTGATCAAGAGAGCATAAGATTGCGCAATCAGAGCGATGATAACCAACAGATAGACCAAACTGATCGTAAGATATCGATTGCTGCGGGTCATACGACAACCTCCTTTTTCATTAAGTATAACAAAAGCGAAAAATCTCGACCAGTCGGTCGAAAAAGCAGCACGGTCCACAAATAGAGACTTGACTGTATCTCGAATTATTTTTATTCAGATCGGAAGAGCGT
>JAGVBM010000400.1 GCA_020059765.1 Bacillota bacterium | reverse complement strand
ATTCCGATGGGACAAATGGTTCGTTTGTTGGAAAGGAGATTGGGACGTCATGCGTAAACGGATGATCGAAGTGGAAAACCTTCATAAGACGTTTGGCCAAAATGAAATTTTGAAAGGGATCGATCTGAGCGTTTCGCAAGGTGAAAAAGTGGTCATCATTGGTCCGTCGGGGTCGGGAAAGTCTACCCTGTTGCGGTGTTTGAACTATTTGGAGCAGCCCACATCGGGAACTGTCAAGATTGAAGGCGAACTATTCCAAAAATCGGGCGGCAAATATAACGAGAAACATGTGGCTGCCTTACGGACTGAAGTAGGGATGGTGTTTCAGCGGTTTAACCTGTTCCCCACCATGACAGCCATCGACAATGTGATGGCAGCTCAAATCAAAATCAGGAAAAAGTCGAAAGAGGCTGCGAGAGAAACGGCCGAAAAGTATATAAAGAAAGTAGGCTTGGCGGATCGTATGAACCATTATCCAAGTCAGCTTTCCGGCGGACAGCAGCAGCGGGTGGCGATTGCCAGGGCATTGGCAATGGAACCAAAAGTCATGCTGTTTGACGAAGCTACGTCTGCATTGGATCCGGAATTGGTGGGCGAGGTTCTGAATGTGATCCGTGAACTGGCGGAAGAAGGAATGACGATGGTGCTTGTCACCCACGAAATGAAATTTGCCGAAGAAGTCGGGGATCGCATCATCTTTATGGATGGCGGGGTAATTGTGGAAGAAGGACCGCCCCATTCATTCTTCCATAATCCACAATTTGAACGGACAAGAGCTTTTATCAAGAAAGTCAACCATTAAATCACCTCCTTGTTTGGGTTGTCGTGACACGAAACGAAGGGGGACTGGATCAAAGGAGGATTGGAGAAAAATATGACACTCGAGATCGGCTCATTAATTAACGGAAAAGAAATTGCCGGAGGCGGGCGGGTCAAACATGAAGTGCGGAATCCTTATCATAACGAGTTGGTCGGAATAGTTCACTTTGGCACCGTCGAAGACCTGAATCAAGCGATCGAAACGGCCCATGGTGTGTTTCATCAAACAATGAAAAACATGCCGGCTTACCAACGGTCAACGATTTTGCGACAAGCGGCCGATCTTTTAGAGGCAAGAGGTGAAGAATTTGCCCAATTGTTGACTTTGGAAGCAGGCAAGCCCATACGGGATTCGCGATTCGAAGTCGGCCGGGCCGTGCAAGTGCTGCGCTTTGCGTCTGAATTGGCAAAAGCGGATGACGGAGAAGTTGTCAAAATGGACGCTGCCGTGGGCGGCGAAAACAAGTTGGGGTTCATCAAACGTTATCCGTTGGGCGTGATTGCTGCGATTACTCCGTTTAATTTTCCGTTAAATCTTGTCCTGCACAAGTTGGCTCCCGCTTTTGCGGCAGGCTGCACCGTGGTCCTCAAACCTGCTGAGAAAACGCCCCTGTCGGCCATGAAACTGGCCAAACTGCTGGAGGAAGCGGGGCTTCCCAAAGGAGCTCTGAATGTGGTAAATGGTACGGGTGCCGACCTGGGAAAGCCGTTGGTCACGCATCCTCTAGTCAAAAAAGTGACCTTCACCGGCAGTGACCAAGTCGGTTACAAGATTCGAAACATGGCTTTGGACAAGAAAGTTACCCTGGAGTTGGGCTCGAACGCACCGAATATCATTTTCTCGGATGCCAATCTGGATTTGGCAGTTACGGGATTGGTAAAAGGCGGATTCGCGTTTGCCGGACAATCATGCATTTCGGTGCAGCGTATTTACGTACAGAGGGAGATCTACGATCAATTGTTGGATCGGTTTATCCCGCTTGTAAAAGGATTACAGGTGGGGGATCCGTCCAGCGAGGCAACCGATGTGGGCCCTCTCATCAACGAAGAATCGGCTGTCCGTGCAGAAAAATGGATTATGAAGGCGGTTGAACAAGGGGCAACCGTATTGGCAGGGGGAAACAGACACGGCGCGTTGCTGGAACCGACCGTACTGGCAAATGTAAAACCGGAAATGACGGTGGTGTGTCGAGAAGTTTTTGCGCCCATTGTGGCCGTAATGCCCTTTGATACAGAGGAAGAAGTCATTCAAGCTGCCAATGATTCCAATTACGGTTTACAAGCCGGGGTGTTCACTGCGGATATCAATCGCGCGTTTCGACTGGCGGATCGGCTGGAAACGGGCGGGGTTTGGATCAATGAAGTCTCAACGGTCAGACAGGATAATTATCCCTATGGCGGTGTGAAGTTCAGCGGTATTGGCAAAGAAGGCGTCAAAGCGGCCATGGAAGAAATGACGGAGGCCAAATTTATCGGAATTAGGCTTTACTGATGCCTTAATGGGAAAATTGTTTCTACTTAACGGGATAAATGTAATAGTTCAGCGTTAAAAAACGGATACCAAACAGCCACATGTCATGTTTGGCAATGACCGTGACGGGCAGATCGGCCGGTTTGGCAGCAATGGCATCAGCTATACGGGAACCGATCGTACTGGGATTGGACGAAGTGTCATCGGCCGTCCATACGCGAATCGTTTCGTTGATCGGCAGGCGGACGGGAAGCCAGGAAGTGACCAGGTACACCCCTTCGTCTCCCTTCTCTTGACCGGACAGGGAAGTCAGAATAAGGGAATCGCCGTCTTGGTACAAGCGAAGAATGCTGGTCATGTTGGAAAACGGCAGAGGAAAGGCAATGTTCATATAAGTTTGGTTCCGATACCT
>JAGVBM010000405.1 GCA_020059765.1 Bacillota bacterium | reverse complement strand
GTTTTTTTATAAACGAAAAAAATTTTCTTCAAATTTCATTTTCATTTCTAACTCAGTCGCACTGTATCGTCCATTCCGTTTCGTTAATTCATTATAATTTTCTAAAATATATGTAGCACGCTTAATCTTTGTTGGGATTTTTAGATAAGGAAGAACATTATTTAAAATTATAAAAATAGTCTTTTTATTCTTGATTACCAATGAAAAAGCGTCGCGATGATGAGGGGGAGAGTAGTTTTTCTTTGAGATGGAGGGAAGGGGACTTCATAGTTGCATTCAAAATTCCCGGCAATGAGGATCTCGATGTGATGTTAGAGATACGATACATCATGATCACCTACACCCGGAGGCATGTTCATTGTTGATAGTCAAAACTGTTAAGCTTGCTTTCACCGACGGACTTGTTTTAATCTCCGTCACGAGACATGACAAGGGAACGTTCGGCCTCGATAGATAGTATCATCGCCGTGTAAAAGAAATACGCCTCACCAAGAAAATGTTCCTCATCCGGCCCTCTGCTATCACCCAAGAAGATGAATTTCTCTTTGGTCTGCTTGATTTTTTTAATCCATTCTGCCAATTGGTATATTTCTCCTGCCAATTACGAACATATGTACCAGGGGCAATGCGCTCTAATCGAAACATGGTTTCCTGTAGAGAGTTCTCGTATGCTATATTTGTATCAAAAGTTATTCGAGGTGAGCCGCTATGCGATGGGAAGAAGTTCGAGAAAAGTTTCCTGATGAATGGGTTGTATTTGAAGTTGCGGAGGCTTATTCCGAGGGCGGATTCCGTTGTATTGATTCGGTAACTGTTATTGATCGCTACGAAGATTCGATGGAAGCGATGAAACGATATAAGGAACTGCACAAAAGCCAACCGGGAAAGGAAATATATTTTCTTCATACTTCACGTCCGGATTTGAAAATTGAGGAGAAATGGGTCGGATACAAAAGATGGCGGTAAAACTGAGATTGATGCACGGATTGCCGATTATTGATATTGACGTAATATTTGCCGGACGACGACTCCACTTGAAGAATATTCTATTGGATACCGGATCGGCTGGAACTATTCTTGATGCAGATTTGGTATCTGAAATTGGAGTAAAGCCGGAAGGTTCAGATAAGACTGCAATCATACACGGGATTGGCGGAACAGAAATCGTCTTTACCAAATGGTTTGACTCTGTCATTTTAGGTGACTGGTCTGTAAATACGTGTAAAATTGAAATCGGTGCAATGGATTACGGATTAGATATTCAAGGCATACTTGGATTTGATTTCATTCGAACAGTCGGGCTTATCATTGATACGGAAAAAATGCAGATATATTCGGCAAATTAATGAGCATCTCCAAACATCCTCAGCAATATGCGGCGGCGAATTGTGGATTTGGCACACCACGGTTCGCCTCCACCAATTTCATTTTTTGAAAAAAAAAAGCAACCATGCAATGGGTTGCTTTTTTAATAAACTACTGGAAACTATTTGTGCGTTTGGAAAATGACAACCTATGGAGGAAACCATGAGTTTTTTTAAACAGTTGATGTATTTTGGATATCAGCAAGCGCTGTCCAGCATTTTTCCTGTTTTGCTTTTCATGACGCTTGGAATTTCAAGGATGATTGAGATTCCGTTTTTGGCCCGGTATGATTTCATTCTGATTGTGTCACTCTTGATTCAGATCTGGATGTATCGTTCCGGGTTGGAATCAAAGAATGAACTGAAAGTGGCATTTGTGTTTCACTTCATCGGCTTGTCTCTGGAAATATATAAGGTACATATGGGCTCCTGGTCATATCCGGAAGATGCGGTCAGCAAACTGTTCGGAGTTCCGCTGTACAGCGGATTTATGTACGCGAGTGTGGCCAGTTATATGACACAAGCCTGGCGCAGATTGCGGTTGCAACTGGAAGGCTGGCCAAAATCTTGGATCACGGTGCTGCTTGGTGCTGCCATCTATTTGAATTTTTATTCGCATCACTATATTCCCGATTTGCGGTGGTGGTTGACAGCCGTTATTTTTATCGTGTTTTTTCGGACGTTCGTTGATTTTTCCGTAAACGGCAAACGGTATCGAATGCCGCTGACTTTGTCTTTTTTGCTGATAGGCTTCTTTATCTGGTTAGCCGAGAATATTGCAACCTTTCTTGGGGCGTGGCAATATCCCAATCAAACGGTCGAATGGAATTGGGTGCATCTCGGGAAGATCAGTTCCTGGTTTCTGCTTGTAATTGTCAGCTTTCTGATTGTGGCGCAGTTAAAACATGTGAAAGAAGCTTTGCTGCAAAATTCTCGTACAAATCTGAACCGAGATGGTGTGGGAGAATCTGAATGTCATAACAGTATTTGAAGGCTACGAATTGGAGTTCGTGGGCGAGGGTGGAATCATCAGAGCATTGTTTGCCGTTGGATCAGATGATATTGAACTCGTTCATTTAACCTAAATCCATCTTGCTGCTTTTCATGAACAGGCATAGGGGCAGTTTAATTTCAATGATTTATCTCGAAAGGGGGTTCAAGTTTGGATATTGAAAAAATCAAAGATATAGCCATTAGCGAGGTGAAATACCCCACTTGGTCGCTCACTAAACAGTTCCTGTATGTAAATAAAGTGGTTTGTAACGATGGAGTACCTGTAATTGCAGACATCACATTTTCTGAAGAAGACGTTGCAAATGTGTGGTTTCCCATTGTCGGAGAATCGTATTATTTCGTAACCTACGTCGATTGCAAGCCCTCTCCTGAATTACGGTTCGTTGGCATATCTGCTGGGAACAGGGTATGTCTTGTTGTTGTATCTGATGATTCAAGTTCAGACGAGTTGACGGGTACTTTACAAGGTGTCGAGTTTAGCAGTACATGGAGAAAAGGCGAAATTAAGCGTGAAACAAAGCGTGGGAATATACTCTGGGAAAACAGTGGCTTCGAAATTGAGCCATATCCCAAAACCAGCGGCGAAGTTGAAGATAAAGTAAGAGCCATCATTAATCTTCTCAAGGACCAAAAACAACAAATGACGGAACTGACAAAGAAAGCAGACCATGTAGAACTGAGTATTGCGTACTTTGGCTATAAAGATCAAATGTGGGGCATCCACCTTGAACCTGAGGTCGTACGTGAACTTGGCGAATTAGGTGTCTCTATGGACATCGACTTGTACGCAAGCGGTCCAGATCTCTTGGATGTCCCCGAATAAACAAAATGTGTATTTCGAAGAGCTTCGCCTCCACCAAGAAGAAATGGACACCGTGAGGTGTCCATTTATCTTTGAACGGGAGGGGCAAAAACTCTCCACAGGTCTGGGGAACTGATGCGGTTTTTTGTAACCGAGAATTCGACATAGTGGAATCCATTCCAAATATAACGCTCTTGTTCTCTGATAGGGGCGCCGGCTCCTCCGGACAAAACATAGTCGATCCCTCTCCCAAGCAGAACCGGGTTGTTTTTCCGCATGAATTCCTCGTCATATGCATGGATATGGCTGACTAGGACTTTTTTTACCCTGTTGCTGTGCCTGGCTAACAAATCAAAGTATTCTTTGCTTGTAGCGGTATCTACCGGGAATCCATGCGTCGACCATCTGCCGACTGCCGGAGGAGCGTGCATGGCCACAACTGTATTTTGGGGAATGTTGTTGTTCAACTGTGCCCTCAGATAAGCAATTTCTCCGGTTGTGAAACCATACTCCGCATGGGTGTTGGGGCCTCTGGGGTGAATGATATTGTTGAGTGCGATAATCCTGAAGTTAAACTGGGGAACATTGATGAGAAAATGAACGCGACCGATCACTGCCCTGAAATTCTCCAGATTGCTGACTCCGGTGGGAAGCTCATCGTGGTTTCCGACAAGAACGAATACAGGAATGTGGG
>JAGVBM010000070.1 GCA_020059765.1 Bacillota bacterium | reverse complement strand
TTTTTGATGTGGATAGTTTTGCACAAGTACTGTGCGAACGGATTCCCGACAATCGGGTACTCAGCCACGATTTGCTGGAAGGCGGATTTTTACGGACGGCTCTGATGTCTGACATCGAATTGATCGACGATCATCCTGCAACGTTCAGTTCGTATCAGATGAGGCTGCATCGTTGGGTACGCGGCGATTGGCAGCTCCTCTCCTGGTTGTTTTCAGGCGTTGACAACCGTCGGGGAGAACGGTTGCCTGTCGACTTGTCCGCCCTCACACGATGGCAGGTTTTCGACAATCTGCGGCGAAGTTTGCTTCCGCCCGCACTGTTTGCGATTCTGCTGCTTGCTTTGACCGCCCTGCCAGGTTCCTTTGGACGCTGGCTTGCGCTTGCGTTTGCTACGCTGCTGTTGCCGGTGATTCGTCAGTTTGCGGGAATTCGCAGGAAATCCTGGCGATTTCGGGGATTTCTGACGGTACTTGCGCAAGTTTTCGTCATTGTGTTGACGCTGCCGTTTCAAAGCGTACTCCTGCTTGACGCCATTGGCCGGAGTTTGTACCGTATGTTCATTTCCAAACGGCATTTGCTCGAATGGGTCAGTTCTGCGGAAATTGAACACCGCAACCGCAGGGGGAACTACCCTGCATTGATGGGGATTCGTGGCGGATACATTCTTGTACTCCTCTATTTAATGACCGCTTTCACTCGAGGCAGTTTGCTGCTGCAGGGAACGGGCATGGCACTTAGTATTCTGTGGATTTTTGCCCCGCCGGTCATCCGCTGGTTGGAACAGCCTGTGACACAACCCGCAGAGCAGTTTACTGATGAAGAAGCGGAAGAACTTCGGCAGCTGGCGGAACAGATCTGGGTCTTTTTTGAGGAGTTTACCAAAGAAGAAGACAATTGGCTGCCGCCAGACAACATTCAAATCGATCCGTCAAACGGGGTTGCTCATCGCACATCGCCTACGAATATCGGACTCTACCTGGCTTGCACGTTGACAGCGAGGGATTTCGGATTTATCGGTACGGTCGGGTTGATCGAGCGTCTGGAACGCACAATCGGTACGATTGAACGGATGGACAAGTGGCAAGGCCATCTCTACAACTGGTACGACACGGTGACCCTCGATCCTCTGCCGCCCCGCTATGTATCTACAGTGGATTCCGGCAACTATGCGGCTTATCTGATGGCGGTCAAAGAAGGGCTGTCGGAGTGGCTAGAACTAGATTTTCCTGAGTCCGGGGAGGCAGTCCGGGCTGATTCTCCAGACAAAGCAGCACTAACTCATAATGCCGGTGAGTCGTTGCCGACAGCCAACGAGGATTGGCTGAGTCGCGAGGATACGCTGACACGCGAGGACTGGTTGAGTCGCGGGATGAAGTTGATTGGCCGCATCGAGGCGTTGATTCAAGATACAGATTTTCGTCCCCTGTTCGACCGGAAATCGAACTTGTTTTCGTTGGGGTTCCACGTGACACTGGGTGAACGGGACGCCATCCTGTATGACCTGCTGGCATCCGAAGCGAGACAAGCGAGCTTTGTGGCGATTGCCCTCGGTCATGTTCCGGTGTCGCATTGGTTTGTACTCGGACGGACGATGGCCAGGATAGGGCAGCAGCCCACACTGCTCTCGTGGTCAGGTACGATGTTCGAATATTTGATGCCGTGGCTGATTACCCGCACCTATCGAAATACGGTCTGGGACAAGACGTATCGGAGCGTCGTCAAACGGCAAATCGAGTACGCAAAGCAGCGGGGGGTTCCATTCGGCATCTCGGAATCCGGTTATTACGCGTTCGATTATCAGATGAATTATCAATATCGGGCGTTCGGCGTACCCGGACTCGGCTTCAAGCGCGGACTCGAACAGGATTTGGTTGTCGCGCCGTACGCAGCCATCCTGACTTTGCCCTTCGCCAAGGACAAAGGATTGAAGAATTTGCGCCAGATGGGCGAATTGGGTGCGCGCGGAAAATACGGCTATTATGAAGCGATCGATTTCACCCGCGAGCGGATGCCGAAAGGTCAGTCTTACATAGTCATCCGCAGTTTTATGGCGCATCATCAGGGGATGAGTCTGCTTACCCTTGCCAACATGCTGCTGCCGCAGAAAATGTATGATCGTTTTCACCGTGACAAGCGGGTGCAGGCGAGCGAATTGCTGCTGCAAGAGCGTATTCCTGCACTGCCTAAAATCCTTGAGCATCCTGCAACGCCACACGTCCGTTTGCCTGATGCAGTACCAGCGCAGACTGCCGTACTGCGGGAGTATCTGACGGATGATACACCGGTTCCCGAGGTGTGTGTTCTTTCGAACGGGTCCTATATGACGGTAGTTACGAACAGCGGAAGCGGATTCAGCCGCTGGGAAGGGTTGGCCATCTCCCGTTGGCGGGAGGATCCTGTGCAGGATCATTGGGGAAATTACATCTACATTCGCGATGTCGGCCGCGACGCGATATGGTCCCCCTCGTTGCAGCCGTGCCGTGTTCCGTCCGCAGAACAGCGTGTACAGTTCTCTCTCGAACGGGCTGCATTCTTGCGGGTGGACGGAGATATCCAGACGAGCCTTGAAATTTGTGTCTCACCGGAATGGAATGCGGAAGTTCGCCGATTGACACTGACCAATACGGGAAGTGAAGCACGGATCATTGAAGTCACGACATTTCTTGAAATCGTCTTGGCTTCTCCGATCGCAGATGATGCGCACCCGGCTTTCAGCAAATTGTTCGTGGAAACGGAATTTAACAAGGATTCCGAGTGCTTGCTTGCCCGCCGCCGACCGCGGGACACAAGTGAAAAACCGCTTTGGGCAGTTCACTGGCTCAAGGTCGAGGGTCAATCTCTGGGGACGGTGGAATACGACACCGATCGAGCCAATTTTATCGGGCGGGGACATTCACTTGTAAACCCGCAGGGAATCCGCTCCCGTTTGCGCGGGACGACAGGTGCTGTGACAGATCCGGCTTTCATCATGCGGCGTCGATTGACCATC
>JAGVBM010000358.1 GCA_020059765.1 Bacillota bacterium | reverse complement strand
GAACACGGCACTTGCTGGTCGGAATGCCGGGATTTGAACCCGGGGCCTCTACCACCCCAAGGTAGCGCGCTACCAAGCTGCGCCATATCCCGAACAAAAGGGTCGTTATTCAGCGACGAAATTGATTATACATGAATTCTCGGAAAGAACGCAAGCGTAATTCCTCACCAATCCTGACAAAAATTGAGTTTAGCTTACAAACTTGATCAGTTCCTCAATCATGCGTGAAATAAGAATCATCAATTGGGAAATACCGTTGATAATCCATGCTTCCCAATCGCCCGATGACGTGATTTTGAACGGAGGATCTTGTATTGACACAGGAGATGACGTGCCAACCGCAGTTTGCTGGACATTCAGTTCGCTGACCGTCACTTGATCCGGCCGATCCATATCCAATGTTAAAGTAGGCGAAGCGGATACGAACCCCTGCTCATTTTGTGCGTAAACGCGAAAATGCCGAACCCCTTTCGCATTCGGATCTTTATACGTGATGATTGAGCTGGCGGTTCGCATGACTACGGTTCCGTACCGCGCTTCCAACGGTTCCCCGCTCTTTCGTGTGACAATCGGTTCCGGCAGCATCCGCTCCCCGTCACCATAAGAAACGAAGGTATAGGTTACATTTGCAGGGGATTTGCCGCCGCTTGCGGTCCATGCAAAATGAATCTGGTATCCTTGTCCCTCGCGAATCACTTGTTTGATCGTCAATTTTGGTTCACCGGGGACGGCGGCTTGTTGGCGAACCGCAAAAAAATCGGCAAACCACTGATACAAGGAAGGTACTTTTGATGCCAATGGGAGATCGACATTTTCCTGCGGATTCAAATTGTACATGGAAGCATCCCACTCTACAGGTCCAATTTCTTTCCCCTGCTGCAAAAGATCATAATGAGAGGGAAACCAGTGGACATGTTTGGCAGTAGGCGAACCAAACAATTGCACGTAATCTTCAGCCGCAATTTCCACCAATTCCCATCGGTGTTCATTCGTTTGATTCACTTGCGGATTGTTTGACAAACCGCGAATTTGGGCATAGGTTGATTCACGCCAACGGCTTCGGTCAGCCAGGGAAAATCCGTCCTGTTTAAGGGACAGGTAATGGGTCACATGATGACCATATTCATGGGACAACGTTTTGGCGATTGATTCAACAGTTGTTCGTTCACTGCCGCCATAAATGTCGATGCTGCCGGGAAGAATTTTTTTGCGCCCCAACAGATCAGCAGACATCCGCATGTTGTATTCTCCCGCAACCGTTTTCCCTTTCGGATATCCATCATGGATTGTCAGCTGACTCAAGTACTTCCACTCTTCACCGTGAATGTTTTTTTTCAGTTCCTCATAGACCTGTTTCAGTTTGTTTGGAGAGTTCCAGGCAGAGGACTCGCTTTGAATCCGCATTCCGTCAGGCGAAGTATATTCGGCTGCCGCAGCAGTGTCCGACCATGTCGCGATGCTGAGCAAAAACGCCCATACCGCCAACAAGATTGCCATTCGAAGCTGGTTCAAAACGATTCCCCCTTTTTCAACAAAAGGGATGCCACTTGCGACATCCCCCGGTTTTGTTCCGATTGTCAGTACCATTAGTGCGTCAAATCACTCTGGCCACTGTGGTCAGTTGACGAACTCCCGCTCCCGTTGCCGCAATTCGATGCGACGGATTTTTCCGGACGTCGTTTTTGGCAGATCATTGACAAATTCGATCTTGCGCGGATATTTAAACGGTGCTGTCAACTGCTTCGTGTGTTCCTGCAATTCCGTAATCATCTGATCCGATGGCTCATACCCCTGCTTCAGCACCACATACGCTTTGACCACATGCCCGCGATCCGGATCAGGGCTAGCAACAGCGGCACATTCGGCAACAGCCGGATGTTTGACCAGCGCGTCTTCCACTTCGAAGGGGCCAATCGTATATCCTGCTGATATGATAATATCATCAGCGCGGCCTTCAAACCAGATATAACCGTCCTCATCCATCCGCCCCTGATCGCCCGTCACGTACCAATTGCCGCGAAATGCCCGTTCCGTACGTTCCGGGTCGTCCAAATAACCTCTAAATAAAGCGATCATCTCCCGGTCAATGGCAATATCGCCCACTTCCCCCTGCGGCAATTCATTTCCGGATTCATCAATAATCGCGACTTTTACAACCGGTGAAGGCCTGCCCATGGATCCGGGTTTTGGTTCCATGCCAACGAATGTTCCGACCAGCAGGGTATTTTCCGTCTGTCCGTATCCATCACGCACCGTGACATCGAATACCCGGCGGAAGGTATCGATGACTTCCCGGTTTAAAGGTTCGCCGGCAGATGTCGCTGTACGCAGCGACTTCAGACGATATTGGTCAATATCCGACACTTTCGCCATTAAACGGTATTCCGTCGGTGTGGCACAAAGAATGCTGATCGGATAGGTTTGCAGCAGCTCCAAGTAGGTTTCCGGCACAAATTTCCCTTGGTACACAAAGACGGTAGCACCTTTCCCCAAGGTGGACACAAACGGGCTCCACACCCATTTGGCCCAACCGGGACCTGCCGTTGCCCAAACCACGTCCGTTTCCCGTGCATCAAGCCAATAGGTTGCCGCAACAGCCAAGTGGGCATAGGGCCACCCGTGTACATGCATGACGCCTTTGGGACCGCCTGTTGTTCCGGACGTGTAGGAAAGAAACGCCAGTTCATCCGATTGGGTCAATGCGGCATGCAAACGGTCTGAAGCTGAAGCGGCCGCTTCTTCCAGGGAAATCCAATTCATCCGTTTGGAACCGGTCAAGATGAAATGTTCCACGGACGGACAAGATTCGCGAATTCGATCTACTTCATCCGCAATGCCGGAGAACGCGATGATCGCTTTTGCCCCCGCATGATTGGCGCGATATTCGATGTCTTTGCCGCGCAGCATTTCCGATCCGGGCATGATCACGGCACCGATTTTATTCAGTCCCAAATAAATCCCGTATGCTTCTTTCCCTCTCGGGACGAGCACAATCACTCGGTCGTTTTGCCGTATTCCAAGGTTCAACAAAGCATTGCCGATGCGGTCAGCAAAGCGCATTAATTCCGAATAGGTGACCTCGCTGATTTGACCGGCCGCATCAACGATAACCAATGCGTGCTTGTTCGGATTGCGGGTCGCATGTTCATCGACTTGTGCGGCAAAATTGTAAAATTCCGGAATCTCAACAGATATTTCCTGCTTCAGCTTGTCCTCTCCCATCCTTTTGCCCCCTTATGAAATCAAGCTTCACAAGGTATCTATTCTCCATATTTTCTAAATATTCCTTTTTATCCGGAACACATTTTCCCGTTCAAGCAAAAAGAGCCCTGTGAAAGAATATTTCTATACTTTCAGCGGACTCTTTCCCCACTACTTGATTGCATCTTTCAGTGCTTTACCGGGTTTAAAAACAGGAACTTTGGAAGCCGCAATTTCAATCTCTTCACCGGTCTGAGGGTTACGCCCCTTGCGCGCTGCACGCTCTCTGACCTCAAAGTTGCCAAAACCGATAACCTGCACTTTATCCTGACCGGATAATGCTTCTTGAATACTGTCAAATACTGCGTCAACCGCTTTCGCAGCATCTTTTTTTGTGAGTTGCGACTTTTCCGCAACAGAGTTGACCAAATCCGTTTTATTCATGATCACACCCCCTCTCCCGGGCTCTCTACATCGCAGTATTACCGTTGTTTCCATTTTTATAACAATTATTCAGGAGAAAATAAAGAAAGAAAAAAAGAAGGGCATGATCACCCTTCTTTTCGGGGAAGTGTCGTACTCAATTGTCAGTTCAGCGTTACAAAATAATGGCGATTAGACCGCCACTGCCTTCGTTAATGATTCGCTCCAGTGTTTCTTTCAATTTATACTGAGCATTCTCCGGCATCATGGCCAATTTTGCCGAGATTCCTTCCCGAACAATTGAAGACAGGGATTTCCCAAAAATGTCGGAATCCCAGATTTTCAAGGGATCTTCTTCAAAATCCTGCATCAGATAACGGACTAGTTCTTCACTTTGTTTTTCCGTACCGACAATCGGGGCAAATTCCGATTCTACGTCCACGCGAATCATGTGAATCGAAGGAGCCGTCGCCCGCAAACGTACTCCAAACCGGGGTCCCTGACGGATCAATTCCGGTTCATCCAACGCCATTTCTTCCAGTACCGGCGGTGCAATGCCGTACCCTGTCAACTTGACCATCCGCAGAGCTTCCGCCACCTTGTCGTATTCCCGTTTGGCAGTCGTAAAATCTTTCATCATCTGCAGCAAATGATCTTTTCCGCGAATTTCAACCCCGACAATTTCTGTCAAAATCTGATCATACAATTCATCGGGAGCCATCAGGTCGATGTCGGCAATCCCCTGCCCCATGTCCATGCGGGCCAAGGCCGCGCGAGAAATGAAATCGTACTCATTGAATGCGCCTACCACCCGATCAATGTCACGCAGACGACGGATATCTTCCACCGTATTGCGGACACTTTCTTCGAAGTTGGTCCGCAGCCAGTGGTCTTGATCCAGCACCATGACCCAGGAAGGAAGATTGACGTTCACCTCATGCACAGGGAATTCATAGAGGGCTTCCCGCAGCACCACCATAATGTCATCCTGGTTCATGGTGGCGACTGACAACGCAACGACCGGAATGTCATATTTTTCAACCAGTTCGCTCCGCAGTGCTTCCGTTTCCGGATGATGCGGACGAGTGGAGTTAATCACCATCACGAATGGTTTGCCTAACTCTTTCAATTCGGAAACCACCCGTTCTTCCGCTTTCAGATAAGACCCTCGCGGTATTTCCGCGATTGTTCCGTCTGTCGTGATGACAAGACCGATCGTCGAATGATCCTGAATCACTTTTCGGGTCCCGATTTCGGCTGCCTCTTGGAACGGAATCGGTTCATCAAACCAGGGGGTGGATACCATCCGGGGACCGTTTTCGTCTTCATAGCCGCGTGCCCCTTCCACCGCATAACCGACACAATCGACGACACGGACATTAATGTCAATTCCTTCTACCACGTTGATTTCGACAGCCTGATTTGGAATAAATTTCGGCTCGGTGGTCATGATGGTGCGACCGGCGGCGCTTTGCGGCAATTCATCAGTGGCGCGTACCCGGTCTGCTTCATCGGCGATATTGGGGAGTACAATAAGTTCCATGAACTTCTTGATAAAAGTTGACTTTCCGGTCCGAACAGGGCCCACTACGCCGAGATAAATATCCCCACCTGTTCGCTCCGCAATATCTTTAAAAATGTCCAACTTTTCCACGCTTTTCCCTCCTTGCGTTTTGTCGGCGTAGAAGTAACCGCTGCCCCCTTTTCATCCCTCCTCAGCCTCTTGGAGTTTGTACCATATATATGAAACACCAAGAGAATTATTCCGAGGCGGCTTTGCAGGGAACTATATACTTTCTGCTCTATGAATATGCGCCGTGCGGCGTTTTAGAACAAGCCCAACAAAAAAGCACTCGGAATATGCTTCCGAGTGCTATATATATGCCGGTTACCGTTTTTCATTCCAATCAGCTGCGCCGTATTTTGTGTCAACCAATTCCTTCGCAAGCTGTCGTTCTTCCGCTGTCAGTTCCGATGGTTCCAGACGAACTCGCAGCCCTTTTTCAAATCCCCGCCAAAAAGCCGTTTCCGCCTCCTGAAACGTCAAGTCACGGCCTGTGATTTGTTTGATCGATACCGCTTTTTCAAGAAAGCCGTTTCTCATCCGTTCACGCAGTTTCTCTGACGAAAAACGCAATACAGAAAACAGAAGATCCACATCGAGATCCAGCAAAATCGATCCGTGCTGTAAAATCACACCCAGCTGGCGCATTTGGGCACTGCCTGTCACTTTTTTCCCTTCCACTACCAATTCATACCAGGAAGGGGAATCAAAACAAGCGGCTGAACCCAGTGACTCGTACTTGCGCTTCTCATCCTCCGTCGCTAATGACACCATGTCGGCCGACAGTCCCAACTGACGGAATCCTTCCACCAACCCCATCGACAGGACGCGATAGGATTCATTAACCGAACTTGGCATCTGCGGGTGGGATTCGGAAACCACGATCGAATAGGTCAGTTCCCGGTCATGTAAAACGGCGCGGCCGCCCGTCGGTCGACGTACGAACCCCAGGCCCTTTTGCCGCAGCGAGTCAAAATCCACATCGGCAATCTTTTGAAAATAACCGATCGACAACGTCGGCGGATTCCATCCGAAAAATCGGACGGTAGGCGGCACGAGGCCTTTGCTGTGAGCGATCAAAATCGCTTCATCAACCGCCATGTTTTCAGCAGGCGACAGACTTCCCGTAGAAATCAGACGCCAGGTTTCCACTTGGCGTCAGCCTTTGATGATTTCTTCATACTGTTCTGCGGTCAACAAGTTGTCCAATTCACCGGCATCTTTCAGTTCTACGACCACCATCCAACCTTCGCCGTAGGGAGATTCGTTTACTTTTTCGGGGGAATCCGTCAGTGATTCGTTAATCTCCAAAATGGTACCGCTCACAGGTGCATAAAGGTCAGAAACTGTTTTCACCGATTCGACGGTTCCAAATGTGGAATTTTGAACGAGTTCGTCACCTGTTTCAGGCAGCTCGACAAAAACGATGTCACCCAATTCCGATTGGGCAAAATCGGTAATTCCTATGTACGCCTTGTTTCCCTCCACGCGAACCCACTCGTGCTCCTTTGAATACTTCATTTCCTGCGGTACGTTGCTCATAACGATATCCTCCTTTTCAAAGTCAGGAAACTTCTGGGAAGCTTTCTTGTGATGACCTGCTTGTAACATGGCATCCTTTGCCCAGTCGATAAAATTGTAGCAGATTTTGCTGATTCGTGCTAGGATTCCCAATTGATCGAGAAACGGGCCACTTCCTCCATCTCGTGGGTTTTGCCGCGTCCCATCAAGTCTTCCACCGCATCCCTCGGGCTTTTTCCTGCAAACAGAACTTGATAAATCGCTGACGTAATCGGCATTTCCACATGATGTCTGCTCGCCAGTAGGAAGGCTGCTTTGGTGGCATTGACCCCTTCCACGACCATATTCATGGAAGACAGCACTTCATCCAGCGTTTTCCCCTGTCCCAATTGATAACCGGCCCGCCAATTCCGGCTGTGCTTCGACGTACACGTCACGATCAAATCTCCGATCCCCGCAAGACCGGCAAACGTCATTTGCGCAGCCCCCAATTTGATGCCCAAACGGGAAATTTCCATCAATCCTCGTGTCATTAACGCGGCTTTGGCATTGTCGCCAAATTGCAAGCCGTCTGACAATCCGACTCCCAAAGCAATGATGTTTTTCAAGGCGCCGCCGAGTTCCGTGCCGACAACGTCAGGATTGGTATATACACGAAAATAGGAGTTCATGAACAAATCCTGAAACTCTTCTGCGGTAGACTGGTTGCGGCTGGCCACTACAACCGTTGTCGGACAACGCCGCGAAACTTCTTCCGCATGACTGGGTCCGGACAGCACCGCAAGATGATCAGGATGCAAGTGGGGAATTTCCTCACGAATCACCTGACTCATCCGAACCTGGCTGTCTGCATCGAATCCTTTGGTAGCATGAATCAATTTTGCATCGGAATGCATGTAAAGCGACAGGAGCTTCATTGTATCGCGAAAAGCAACGGATGGCATCACGACCAACACGCGGTTCTGGTCTTTGACAGCCTGTTCGAGATTGCTGGTGGGGACAATCGTTTCCGGCAATTGCACATCGGGCAAATACCGGGAGTTGGTGCGCGAGGATTGAATTTCGTCCACCACTTCTTGCCGGCGTGCCCATAAATTCACCTTCAGTCCGTTGTCGGCCAAGACCATGGCCAAGGCCGTTCCCCAACTTCCCGCCCCGATCACAGCGATTGAACGATCCATAGATCTCCTCCTAAACCCGGTTTATTTTTTCCCGATGCGGTTCTCTTTACCCTGCAAGAGGCGCATAATGTTGCTCCGATGCCGCCAATAGGACATGACCGCCATCCCGATGGACATCCAAACATAAGCCGCAGGCTTGTCAGACAATAAAATGCTGAACGGGAGCAGTGTCAGAAACGTGAGTGAAGCAAGGGACACGATACGTGTGATCAGCAACAGCAGGATTGCCAAGATCCCCGAGTACAAAGCGGGCAAAAACGCGACACTGACAATCACTCCGATGGTCGTCGCAACCCCTTTGCCGCCTCTGAAACCAAAGAAGACTGGCCAGTTGTGACCGGCAATGGCGCCAAGGCCAGACAAAGCCATGCCTGCTTCCGAGCCGGTAATCAAATAACCGATCCAAACTGCCAGTGCACCTTTTAATCCATCAGCCAAAAACACGAAGGCTGCCGCCCGTTTCCCCAAAACACGCAAAGTATTGGTGGCACCCGCATTTCCGGAACCGTGTTCCCGAATGTCGATTCCGGCTGTGAATTTGCCGATCAGGTAACTGAACGAAATCGAGCCTAAAAGATAACCTGCCAAAACCGTCAACAAGATGTGCACCCGTTTCTCCCCCAGTTATGTGAACTCGTTGGCCTCTCTGTTAGGATTTCTTTCTGATAAACAAGCGAATCGGTGTTCCCTCGAATCCGAAAGCATCCCGTAACCTGTTTTCCAAAAACCGTTCATAGGAAAAGTGCATCAACTCGGGATCATTCGCAAAAATCGCAAATGCTGGCGGTTTTACGGCGACTTGCGTTGCATAGTTGATTCGCAGTTTTCGCCCTTTGTCTGTCGGTGGCGGGGTCATCATCACCGCGTCTTCAATCACCGAATTCACGGTGGAAGTGGGAATCCTTAAGGTATGGTTTTCCGCCGCTTTGACCACTGCTTCGATTATGCGAGGCACACGTTGTTTTGTTTTCGCGGAAACAAACAAAACCGGTGCCCAAGGCATAAAAGGAAATTCTTTGCGAATCTGCTGCTCAAACCGGTGTGCGGTTTTGTCATCCTTTTCGACCACGTCCCATTTATTGACAACGATCAGCATGGCCTTGCCTTCTTCCAATGCGTATCCGGCAATCCGTTTGTCTTGTTCAATAATTCCTTCTTCTCCATTAATCACCAGCAAAGCGACTTCACATCGTTCAATCGCTCGCATCGCCCGCAGCACAGAATATTTTTCAGTGGTTTCATACACCTTTCCCCGTTTTCTCATCCCCGCTGTGTCGATGATGACAAATTCCTGCTCGTCCTTTGTAAAAGGCGTATCGATTGCGTCTCGAGTAGTGCCTGCCACTTCCGATACGAGCACCCGTTCTTCGCCGAGTATGGCATTGACCAAAGAGGATTTTCCTACATTCGGACGGCCGATCAGAGCAAATTTGATTGTGTCGGGGCTGTATTCATCCTCTTCCTCCGGCGGAAAATATTTGGCGGATTCTTCCAACAGATCGCCAAGGCCGATTCCGTGACCGGCCGAGATCGGAAAAGGTTCTCCCAATCCCAACTCATAAAAGTCGAACCGTTCGTTTAACATATTCGGATTGTCCAACTTGTTGACCGCGAGAATGACAGGTTTGTTCGAACGGAACAAAATTTCTGCCACTTCACGGTCTTGTGTGGTCAAACCCGTTTGTCCGTCAACCATAAAAAGAATCACATGGGCTTCCTGCATGGCCAGTTCAGCCTGTTCCCGGATGCGCAACAAAATTTCATCGTCGCCCCCGACTTCAATCCCACCTGTATCGATGATATGAAACTTGCGGTTCAACCATTCGGAAGAGGAATATATACGGTCCCGGGTGATTCCAGGCTTATCTTCGACGATGGCTATCCGTTCCCCTGCCAAGCGGTTAAAAAGTGTTGATTTTCCTACATTTGGACGCCCTACGATTGCAATAACCGGTGTTGGCATTCTTTGGATACCTTCCTTCATTTAGAAAACTTGGCTTCGCCAAGCCTTTAGGTGCAGGCGAGCCAAAGTTCTTCCCACCCAAATGCAAGCATTTGGGCGGGGACCCGCGTTGCCCTTATACTTGTTGCCTTGAAAACTTAT
>JAGVBM010000404.1 GCA_020059765.1 Bacillota bacterium | reverse complement strand
ACGTTCCCCTTCCTGCTGCATCTCCTGCAAAGCCAGTTCCGCCGCTTTCGCAAACCCGACGATTCCCGCCACATTTTGCGTGGCGGAACGCAGCCCCCGTTCCTGTCCGCCGCCGTGCAGCAGCGGGTCGATTCGGACGCCGCGCCGGAGATACAGGGCGGCGACTCCTTTCGGCCCGCCGATTTTATGTCCGTTGATCGTCAGCAGATCGACCTGCAGTTCGTCGACGAGAACCGGAATTTTCCCATAGCTCTGGACGGCATCCGAATGAAAGAGGACCCCTTTTTCTTTGGCGATCCGCCCGATCTCCGCGATCGGATTCACGGTTCCCGTCACGTTGTTGGCATGCATGATGCTGATCAAGATTGTGTCCGGCTGAATCGCGCGTTCCACATCGAAAGGATTGATACGGCCGGACTCGTCAACCGGCACAACCGTCAGCCGAAACCCTTCTTCCTGAAGTGCCATACAGGCTTCCCGCACGGACGGATGTTCAACGCCGCTCGTTACAATGTGGGCGCCCTTCCCCAGTCTATGCATGCGCCTGGCTGCACCCAGCACCGCCAGATTGTTGGACTCTGTTCCGCTTCCTGTAAAAATAATCTCTTTGCTGCGAGCGCCGATAGTTCGGGCAATCGTCTCCCTGGCAGTCTCCAGCCCGCTCTTCGCTTGATATCCCCAGTGGTGAAGACTGCCGGGATTCCCGAACTCTTGCATCCAATAACGGGACATGGCTTCCATAACCTCTTCCCGCAAGGGTGTCGTCGCCGCATGATCAAAATAACGCGAAATATCGAACAATCCGCTTCACTCCTTCAACAAGAGCTCACAGTTGGCATATATTGCTTTACAGGTCATTTTACACCTGTCTTGACAGTATACTATAGCGAATCAATAATAGGAACATAGCCACTTGACATTGGAATCCATAGAGAAAGAAGGGGTGTCCGTGTGGAACTGCGCTGAAACCGATTATTTGGTGATCGGATCGGGCATCGCCGGTTTGACGCTCAGTTTGCTGGCATCGAAACACGGCCGGGTGACGTTGGTGACCAAAACATCCTTAAGCCACAGCAACAGCCGATTGGCGCAAGGAGGGGTCGCGGCCGCAATGGCCCCTGACGACAATTCAAACTTGCATACGCAAGACACACTTCAGACCGGCCAAGGATTATGCAATCCCCATACGGTCGAAGCGCTGGTGGACGCAGCACCTGACGCGATTCGCTTTCTCGCAGAATTGGGCGTGACGCTCGATACGGATGAACAGGGAAAGCTCATTCTTGGCAAGGAAGGGGCACACAGCCGCAACCGAATCGTTCATGCGGGCGGCGACGCCACCGGCAGGCTGATTGTCGAATCCCTGCTCTCCCACTTGCGGAAACAGTCCGCTGTCACCATCCGGGAAAACACATACATCGCCGATTTGATCATTGAGGACGGCGTATGCAGGGGGGCGGTCGGTAAAGACGCATCCGGCAACCCAGTCTGTTTCCGGGCGCGAGCTGTGATTCTTGCAACAGGCGGGCTGGGTCAACTGTACAAATATACGACGAATGCGCTTGAAATCACCGGCGACGGATATGCGTTGGCCTATCGGGCAGGTGCCAAGCTGCGGGATATGGAGTTTGTCCAATTCCATCCGACCGCGCTGAAGAGCGATTCCCATCCGCTGCCCCTCGTATCGGAAGCGGTGCGCGGAGAAGGTGCCGTATTGGTCAATTCAAGCGGGGAACGTTTCATGCAGCGGTATCATCCCTGGGGGGAACTGGCTTCGCGGGACATTGTGTCTCGCGCCATCTATACAGAGATGCAAGCGGGACGGGATGTTTATTTGGATGCCCGATCGATTGCAGGATTTTCCAACCGATTTCCGACGATCTACGCATCCTGTCAGGCGATTGGTCTCCATCCGAACGAAGACCTGCTGCCTGTTGTCCCGGCCGCTCATTATACCATGGGCGGCATCGAAACGGATGATCGGGGCGTCACCTCGATACCCGGACTGTTTGCCATTGGTGAAGCCGCTTCCAGCGGACTGCACGGCGCCAACCGATTGGCCAGCAATTCCTTGTTGGAAGGTTTGGTGATGGCAAGACGGGCGGTGGAAGTTCTCGCAAACCTGTCCGAATTGCCGGAAACGACAATGGAACCCCCATTTTCTTATACAGAATTTGTGAAAATTAGCACTTATATAAATCCGGAACTCTTGGCGCAACTGCAAAACCTGATGTGGACCCATGTTGGAATTATACGAGATGGAACAAGTTTGCAAGCTGCGCTGGAACAGATCGATCATTGGCTGGATTCCTTTTCGGATCTGTCTGATGCCAATTCCGTTTTGCTGGCCGCTTCGAGCCTGCCCAGCGCCGACCGCAATATACTGACAGCCGCCCGGTTGGTTGTGCAAGCCGCCATCTGGCGCCAAGAAAGCAGGGGCGCTCATTACCGGGTTGATTACCCGGAACTGTCGCCGAATATTCTTCATTCCATCCAAGGAGGCCATTATGAATCCATTACTCATCCGGCAATTTCTGCAACAGGCGCTTATTGAAGACATCGGATCGCGCGATTTGACCAGTGATTTGCTGTTTGCTCCGGACGCCAGAATCCGCGGAGTCGTACGCGTCAAACAGGCAGGAAGAATCGCTGGCCTTCCTGTCATGGAAGAAACATTTCGGTTGTTGGATCCGCAGCTCCGATTTGAAGTGAAATTGCCGGAAGGAAGCGACGTCCGCCCCGGCGATATCGTGGCCGCCATCGACGGTCAGGCTCGTGCCGTATTATCCGCCGAACGGGTGGCTCTGAACATGCTGCAACGCATGTCGGGCATCGCCACAACCACACAGGACGCGGTTCGCAGAATCTCTGATTTGCCGTCGCGTATCACCGATACGCGAAAAACGGTTCCCGGTTTGCGCCTGTTTGACAAATATGCGGTCACGGTGGGCGGCGGAGTCAATCATCGGTACGGCCTGTATGATGCAGTCATGATCAAAGACAATCACATCCAGGCGATGGGTTCGTT
>JAGVBM010000065.1 GCA_020059765.1 Bacillota bacterium | reverse complement strand
TTCGACATTTCTGATTGTTATTTAACTATCATTTTCATTTATGAATCAAGTATAATAATGATATTCTCATCTCCATTTGACAAGGAGTCAACTGCCATGTGGATTAAACGATTGGTGCGAATCTCGATTGCAATTGCCGGTTTGGCGTTGTCCTGGAATCTCTTTTTCTCTTCCGTTTATCCAATTGCCGATAAAGTCCGGCAAGACGTCCGGAATGAACTGGCAAACCGCGGCGGCACCTATCTACCCTTAAAAAACATTCCTTCCGGCTTTCAAGCAGCGATTCTCAGTACGGAAGACCGCCGTTTTTACAGTCATTTCGGCATCGATCCGAAAGCAATCGGCCGATCCCTCTACGTCAATCTGGAACAAGGTCCTGTGCAGGGCGGCAGCACGATTACGCAGCAGTTGATCCGCAACACCCTGCTGTCGCAAGAACGGACACTGGAACGCAAAACCAAAGAGATGCTGCTGGCCATCGCGCTGGAAACGCAAATGAGCAAACGAGAGATCCTTGAATTGTATCTGAATGTGGTCTTTTTCGGGGAAAATGCTTATGGGGTGGATCAAGCCGCCAAAATCTATTTTGGCAGACCCTTGTCGGAATTGTCATATCCGGAATGGACGTTGCTGGCAGGATTGCCGAACGCTCCTTCCGCCTATAATCCCTACGTGGATTTCAATTTGTCCAAGCAAAGGCAGAAGGAAGTCCTGCAAAACCTTGTTGAAACCAGCCGCTTGTCGGAACAAGAGGCGATTGCCTATCTGAATGCCCCGTTATCTTTTGTAAAACAGGTACGCTCAACGCGCCAATAAACACTCTGTCGGAAGATCCCGCACCAACCCATCTTCTCTGCAAGATGGGCTTTCGCCTTTTCTGTGTGCGATGCGTTCAGCCAGGTTCCGCAACTATGGGTGTTTCATACTCTGTTATCAGGAGGTGAATGGAAGTGAGCAATGGAAAACAACTGCCTGTCTGGGTGAAAGAATTATGGAAAGAACTCACTACACCGCCCGGATTTTTGAATCCCCCGTCCACCGCCAAACCGGTCGCAAAAAGCGAACCTGCTCCGCAGACTTTCGACAGTCGGCCAAATCGTCCGACCGACCGCGTGTCGGAACGGCAGCCGAGAACCTCCCGGCCAAGAAGCTCCGCAAACAATTCCAGCTACGATGAGGAAGAGGATGAAGAAGACGGGGAAGGGATTGAGCAATCTCCGGAAGACATTCGGGTCGTCCTGCGGGCAAACGGTTATCATCCTCGTATTGTGGAGCAATATCCGTTCACCGTCTACAGGGCAGTACCCTATCCGTCTGTCATGCAGCTCCGTACATCTGTCGGTGATATCGCATTAAAGCGTGCGCATGTTAAGAAACGAAAGCTGCAGTTTATGTTTGATGCGCTGCAATACTTGGAAACAAACGGCTTTACCCGATTTTCACGAATCATTCCGACGATCAAAAACACTTTCTATTCCCCGTTTGACGAACAGTTGTATTACGCAAGCCAATGGATTCAGGGACAGCCTGCCGATTTGACAAGCGTTCCGCAAGTCGGACAGGCGGCGCTGGCAATCGCCGAGTTCCACCTTGCTTCCCGCGGATTTGAATCTGCCGGTTTTAATCCTCCAGCCGCATTTGAAATCAGCAAAACAATTCGAGCACGCGCCAAAGAATTTGACATCTTTCTGTCGAAAGCCAAAAGCAAAGGGAAACCGGATCCTGTCGATCGATTTGTGTCGAAACAGATTCCCGCATACCAAAAACAAGCCCAACAGGCGCTCTCTTTTCTGGAAGATCCGCGTTGCCAGGATTTTTTCGTGAAAGAAGAAGAACTGCCCGGCTTGTGCCATCTGGATATCACGCCGCAAAATCTGGTCTATTCCGACAAGACGGGCATGCACCTCATCGACTTTGAACTGACGGCTCACGGTCCGCGCATGCTCGACATCGCCCATCTGATCCGCCGCAGTCTGCAGCAAAGCAACTGGCGCAGAGAAACGGCACTGGTGCCGCTGGTGCAGATCAATCAGGTAGAACCGCTGCGTCATGCGGAGTATCGGATTTTGCAGTCGATCTTGACCTTTCCTCATTCCGTCTGGCGGACCTGCCACAATCATTACATGGTGCGTCCCACCCCGTACACTTTGGCACGGCTGCAGCAATTATACGAGCAGGAACACGATCGGCAGCTGTTGCTTGACGAATTGCGGCAACATGTCGACCGCCACCGCGGGTCTTGAATGTAACTGACGCAAAGCTCGTTACAGGGCCCCTTCCAGGCGCAGCAAAACAGATTTGATGTCGGTGCGTGTTCCTGCGTAACCGACCAAATCTCCATTTTTGCCGATCACTCGATGACACGGAATCAGAATCGGTAATGGATTCGCCCGATTGGCTTGTCCGACAGCCCGTGATCCTTTTGGTTTCCCTATCCCTTGAGCAATGTCGGCATAACTGCGGACCTCTCCATAAGGAATCCCTTGCAGTTCCTTCCAGACCCGTTTGCGAAACTCCGTTCCTTCAATCGACAAAGGTACATCAAACTCCCGCCGTTCCCCTTTGAAATATTCCTCCAATTGGCGAACGGCAATCCTGCACAACCCGTGGTCCTGTTGGATATCCCCCAGTTCCGCAACATATTCTATCCATTCGTCCTCCGTCATTGCCACTTTGCGAACTCCCATCTCGTCCGCAATCACATAAATCGGACCGATCGGCGATTCGTACACGTCATACCCGATTTTCATATGGTATCCCCCCTCGCAAACTGTTTCCAATTTTCTCATTCAAGAAAGATAAGAGTATTTCCTGCTTATCATAAACTTATCGTTTATTACCGTTTATTAACGTGAAATATTTCACATTTGATATTGTATAATGAAGATGTACGAATCATGTACCTGAAACTGTATTGCAAGGAGGAGAACCTATGAAAACGTGGAAGCTGTCCCGCCGCAGGTTTTTAGGCTTTACCGCTGCCACAAGCGCATTGATCGCAGCAGGATCCTATATGGATTTTAAAACTTGGACCTCGGCACCCCCCGAGTCAAACAATGATGTGAAGCGAATCCCTACTTTATGCAACGGCTGCACCAGCCGCTGCGGAATGATTGTCACGATTGCAAACGGCCGCGTATTTCGTGTTGACGGAAATCCGAATCATCCCTACAGCAAAGGAAAACTTTGCGCCAGGGCGCACGGTGCGGCAACATTGGCCTATCATCCGGACCGTTTGACACAACCGATGAAACGGGGGGTGAACGGAACGTACGAACCGATCTCTTGGCAACAAGCCTTTAGTGAAATTGGTCACAAATTAAAGCGTATTCTCGACAAAAATGGCCCCCAATCTTTTGTCTATTTGGAGAATCCGAAAGAGTCAGGCGTGGTATACGGCCAAAGGTTCACCAAAGCACTGGGTTCCAACAATTTTTTCAGTCACCACACCACTTGTTCCTTATCCCGGGATTCGGCTTTCAAGCATGTGCTGGGCGACATTCCCGCTTCCGACATTGCCAATTCCAAGTTTATCATTTTTATCGGGCGCAGTTACGGCGACGGAATCCGTCCCTCATCCGTCCAGTCATTGGTCAAGGCTCGATCCAAAGGGGCGAAAGTAATCATCATCGACCCTCGTCTCAACAGCACGTCCCCCTTGGCGGATCAATGGATTCCGATCAAACCGGGAACCGACTTGGCCTTGCTGCTGGCAATGGCCAACGTGATCATCGGGGAAAACCTGCACGATGAAGCTTTTGTGAAAGAACAGGGCATCGGATTTGACGAATTCGCTGCCGCCATGAAGGAATACACGCCTGAGTGGGCATCGCGGCAAACGGACATTCCGGCATCTGTCATTCGCCAGCTGGCCGTCGACTTCGCGAAGGCAAAACCGAAGGCGGTGATTGAACAATCATGGAAAGGCGCTTTTGGTTGCAACTACGAAAATAGCACGGAGACGTCCAGAATGGTAGTCCTTGTCAACTCCCTGATCGGAAACATCAACCGGATCGGTGGTTATCAGTTTGGCGTGGCCCCTCACTTCGGTAAAATGGATCAATATCCTGCGCCAAAAGCCACTGCCGAACGGGTGGACGGAGCCGGCATCAAAGGCAAGTATCTCTTAACCTACCCCAGTAAAGGGGTCACCCAGCTGGTTCCCGACCTGGCCAAACAGGGTGTTGTCAAAGCAGCCCTTGTCCAGCACTACAACCCGGTTCGCAATACGCCCGATCCAAAAACCATTCTGGAAGGTTACAAACAGTTGGAACTATTGGTGGTCTGCGATATCTGGATGTCGGAAACGGCGCAGATTGCCGATTATGTACTGCCGGAACCGTCTTTTCTCGAACGGACGGAAACAGTGGAAGGCGTGTCCGGCAGCAAAGCGGTCGTTGCCTTGCGCCAGCAGGTCATCGACAAAATTCATCCCGACACCAAACCTTTCCACGAGATCATTCTAGGACTTGCGAAAGCAATGGGACTCGACCGCTACTTTTTCGAACTGGACGAATATAACCGCCAGGCTCTCGCTCCTTTGGGAGTTTCCTATGAGGATTTAAAATTGAAAGGGGCCATAACAGTCGGCGAGGAATGGAAAGAAGGTTTCAAAAAACTGAAGAGCAAGTCGGGCAAGGTCGAGTTTTCTTGTCAAACTTTTGCCGACGCAGGCTTTACGGCAGTACCGAAGTGGATTCCGCCGAAAGTGACGATTCAAACCGACGAATTCCGGTTGATTCACGGCAAACAAAATGTCCACTCCCATTCGTCGACAACCAATATCCCGATTTTAAAACAGGTGACCCTGGATTACGAACTGGACCGCCTCTGGATCAACACCGCACGGGCGAAACAATTGGGGATTCAAGACGGCGATACGGTGATCGTCGAATCGGCCATTCACTCCGGAAAAACAAAAGTCAAAGTGACGGAAGCCATTCATCCGGAAGCGGTCTTTTATCCGTCCCATTATGGCAGTTTCTCCAATCTCAGCCAAAACAAAAAATTCGGTCTCAGCGTGTGCGACTTTGTCAGCCATCAGTTTGAAGCCATGTCCGGAGCGGCCAACATGATGGAAGTCGCTGTGAAAGTCAGAAAGGATGGTGTATAACATGGCCCGCTACGGAATGTTGATTGACACGACCCGGTGTGTCACCTGTTACGCCTGCCGCGTATCCTGCCAGACACAAAACAGCTTGCCGCCGGAAGAATCGTTTCTTCATTTTTTGCAAAAGGAGCAGGGCACCTATCCGAAAGTGATGCGGGAAACTTTCCCGATTCAGTGTCAGCATTGCGAGAACGCCCCCTGCGAAAAGGTCTGTCCCACCGGTGC
>JAGVBM010000340.1 GCA_020059765.1 Bacillota bacterium | reverse complement strand
TCTCCGGTGCCTTGAAGCATAATCGTTAACTGTTCAGATTCGGAGGAACTGACCGCTTCGGCTGTGATCGGAAAATCCAGTTTCGTTGCTTCCAAACCGATGCGCATAGCCAGATCCCCGGCAGTTTCAATTTCTTCATCGAGCCAACTTTCGGACTGCATGCGAATTCTTACCTGATTCTGCAGAGAGTGGTCTTCCCGCTGAAAAAGACCGGAATCGGTAAATAAGGATTCCAATCCGAAACCGCTTGCCCCTTTGCGCGTTTCTTGCCGGCCTCTCCCGCTGTCGAGGACATCCGTGCGGGTCTTTTCAGGAGCAACAACCCATTCCATTCCTGATTGCATGCCAAGATCCTGCCATGTATTCTCAATCATCGCTGCCAGAAATAAACAGGCCTGATATACACCTGCGGAATCTCTTCCGGTAACGATGGTTCCGGTTCCTCCGCGCTGCAGTTGTACAATTGCAATATAGCCCTGCCCTTGCAGCAAGCCGTTTCTTTTTCGTTTGTACCTGTCCCAATCCGAAATCACATCTTCGCAAAAAGCCCGGTTCTCGATTCCGATAAAAACTGGCGTTTCCGGCAAATCTTCAACTGCATCGTCGTCCCACTGCATCAAGGGAAAAGAAACAGCCGTACTTTCAAGGCCAAGACGACCGGCCAATTCGATCCATCCGCGTTTCACTAAAGCAGAGTTGTTTCGGCCGAGAATGAACCGGGTTTTCAAGCCGTCTGGAACACCGTCATGGTTGCTGTCAGATAGCCAACCGTCAATCGTCCATATTTTTTGAAGATGGTCCATTTCTTTCACACCCTCAGATTCGGGTCAAGTTCATCCCGCAGCCAATCCCCCAACAGATTAAACCCAAGAACAGTCAGCATAATGGCCACCCCCGGAAACGTGGCCACCCACCACGCGGTGGAAATATAAATCCGGCCATCTGCCAACATACCGCCCCAAGACGGGATGCTTGGGTCTACACCCAGCCCTAAAAAAGTGAGTCCCGCTTCGAGCAAAATGTTCGTCGCAATGCTTAAGGTTGAAAGAACGATAATCGGCGACATCACATTGGGCAGAATATGCTTCCCGAGTATCCTGAAATGGGTGGCTCCGATCGAACGTGCGGCTTGCACATACTCCAATTCTTTAATGGTCAGAACCTGTCCGCGGACAATCCTGCCAAATCCAACCCACCCGGTCACTCCAAGAACGAGAATCAATTTTCCAAGCCCCGTTCCAAATATCGCCATGACCAGAATAGCAAGCAAAATAAAGGGAAAAGCCAGCTTGATGTCGGCAATGCGCATTAATACATCATCAACCCATCCCCCGAAATAACCTGCCACCAATCCAACCGTTACACCTATAACAGCTGACAATGCAACAGAAGCAATTCCCACAAACAAGGATATACGTGCTCCATAAATGATTCGGCTCAGCAGATCGCGTCCGACCGCATCTGCCCCTAAAATATGCCCGGCTGCCTCTCCGGTAAAACTGGGAGCGGCCAATCGCTCCGTTAATGATCCGGCATTCGGATCAAAGGGTGCCAGCCATGGCGACGCCAAAGCGAACAAGACGGCCATCAAGACCAGTACTCCTCCAACCAAGGCGCCCGGATTTCGGACGAAACGTCGGAGCACCCGCTGCCACTCTTTGCTTTTTGGGGTGTCGGCAACAAGCGGAATCATGGCATTCATCGACAACGGTGCTTCAGTTTTCACGAACGTTCCCTCCCCAGTTTAATTCTTGGGTCGATAATTCCGTATAACAGATCAACGAAAAGGTTTACCAACATAAGCATAAATGCCAGTATTAAGACTGACCCCTGAACAAGCGGATAATCCCGGTCGTTAATTGCATCAATCACCAATCGTCCGACTCCCGGCCAAGAAAAAACCTGTTCCAAAATTACGACCCCGCCAAGTAAAGCCCCGAATTGCAAGCCCAAAAATGTGATGGTTGGGATCAGTGCATTCCGCAATGCATGCCGAATAATGACCACCCATTCCGCAACCCCTTTAGCCCTGGCAGTTCGAATATAGTGTTGATGAAGCACATCTAACATGCTGGATCGTATAAGACGGGCCAATACACCGGACAGAATCAGTCCCAAAGAAATTGCAGGAAGAATCAGATATTCGAAGCCATTATATCCCGACGCCGGCAACCATTGTAAGTTCACCGCAAAAATGAGGATTAACATGATAGCCAGCCAAAAATTAGGGAAAGAAATCCCGATCAAAGAAAAGATCCTTCCGAACATATCCATGAAACTTCCGCGTTTTACAGCGGATAGAATACCTACTGGAAATGCAATCAGCACGGCTACAAAAATACCGGCGAAGGCAAGCGTGAGAGTAGCTCCCATACGCTCCATGATCAACTGAAGTACCGGCTGCTGGTTTCGAAACGACACTCCCATATCCCCGGTCAACATGTCGCCAATGAACAGCAAGTACTGCTGCCATAATGGTTTGTCCAGTCCCAAAGCCTTACGTATCTGATCCAGAGCCTCTTTCGAAGGTTCCCCTGCTCCCTGAAACATTGCAACCGCAGGGTCTCCCGTTAAGCGAATTGCGAAAAATACAATAAGGGATATCCCGAACAACACAATTAGAGTATGAAACAAGCGCCGGACCACATAACTCAGCAATGCTCTGCCCCCTTTATAGAGAATGGAGAAGCCGATGGGCACCCATCGGCTTGAACGGACATTACTCGAAACTTACGTCTTTCAAACGTAAACGGTCATCCGGAGGAGTGACAAAACCTTTAACCTTTTTGTTTACGCCCCATAGAGTCATGTCTTGATACAACGGTACATCAACAGCCTCATCGATCAATACCTTGTCAAGTTGATAGAAAATCTTTTGTCTTTCTTCTTGTGAAACTGAATTTCTTTCGGCATCCAGCAGTTTGTCAACTTCCGGACTGCCGTAGCTTGGATTCCAGAACTGCCCTTTTTTATAAAGAAGATAAGCGGTATTGTCAAAGTCGAGTGTCCAGCCGCCCCAACCGAACTGGAACATTTCTCCCGCTTTTGCTTTTGGAATCAAATCGTTGTTAAGGGTTTGCACATCCTGGGGTTTTATTTCAACTGCCAAGCCAACTTCCTTCAGGTAAGCGCTGACCGCTTGGGCTACTTCTTTAAATACTGCGTCCGACCCAACGATGGAAAGCGTCAGTTTCGTATTCGGCTGTACACCGGCATCGTGCAGAAGCTGCTTGGCCTTCGCCGGATCGTACGGGTATGGTTTCAGATTGGGATCATTCCCAAACGATATATCGCCTTGGATCGTAGAAATCGCCTTTCCATACCCGTTGAGAATCTTGTCGATGATCGCTTGCTTGTCAATTGCATAGTTAATGGCTTGACGAACCTTGACATTGTCCATCGGAGGTTTCGAAACATCGAAACGAATAAAGCGGACTGTCGGGCTCCCTGACTTTTGAAGACTCAGGTCTTTGTTTGATTCAATCGTTTTTGCTTGGCTTGCTGGAATTCGAGCTGCTATATCAACCGCTCCTGTTTGCAGTTCCGCTATACGCGTGGTTGCTTCCGGGATAATCCGATATTTTACTTTTTTTACTTTCGGAGATCCGCCCCAATATTTCGCATTTGCTTCCATTGAGATATGATCGTCCTTCACATATTCCGTCACTTTAAAAGGACCCGTTCCGATCGGGTTTGTATTAAAATTTGCATCTCCTTTTTCTTTCAAGTATTTCGGGGGTACAATCATGGCGCCATAACCGGCCAATTTTGTAAGCAGTACCGGATCCGGTTTCTTCAATTTGAAGACAACCGTGTGTTCGTCAATTACTTCCACCTTATCGATTGCATCATAGTTGGAGCGTTGCGGGCTCTTTTCTCCTTCCGGACCCAAGAGACGGTCAAAAGTAAATTTCACGGATTCCGCATTAAAGGGTTCGCCGTTTTGAAAAGCAACTCCTTTTCTTAACTTGAATTCGAGGGTCTTAGGATCTTTATACTCCCAAGATTCCGCAAGTCCGGGTCTCAATTTCAAATCCTCTCCCCGTTCAAGAAGGCCGTCAAAAATGTTGGAAGCAATGGAACCCCAAGTTACCAAAAAAGTATCAATTGGATCCAACGACCCGCGGGGGTCTTCCGTTATGGCGACGACGATCTCTTCTTTTTTGACAGAACTTGCAGTTTGACTCCCGCCGGAGCAAGCCGTTAATGCTGTCGCTCCGATAAGTGCCGCTGTTACCCCCAGCAAGAAATTCTTTTTCAAACATAACTCCCCCTGACAAGATCTGATAATGATTACACCTTTACGATCTCCTCTCTCAATTCAGCCACCCCTATATTTTCTAATATTCTGAATTGATGGTTTAAAAAAAGAGATTAAAAGGAAGATGAATAATTCCGAATTTCGGAATTGAAGTTCTGAAAATATGCATTCTTTACATGTAATTCTACGTTCCAATGCAAAAAAATGCAATAATAACCAACGAAATTATTATAAATTTCTAATTAATCCGTCCATCTGCTAGCGTTATGTCTTCCGTTTGGAATGCACTGGTTTGGATTGCGATTTCCAGCGAGCGGACAATGTTTTCCAGACTCATACTGGGTGCATTTTGATGACGGGCAGCCTGTTCCGGGAGATAAGGTATATGTATGAATCCTCCCCGGATCTCAGAATATTGAGATGCTGTAAGATGCGCCAGACCGTAGAAGAGGTGATTGCAAACATAGGTCCCTGCAGTTTGTGAAACTGAAGCCGGTATCCCTGCTTCTCTAATTTTTTGCACGATAGATTTAATGGGTAAACCGGACCAATAAGCTGCCGGACCGTCTTCCACGATTCTGGCATCAATCGGTTGATTTCCCTCGTTATCGGGAATACGTGCATCATCCACATTGATCGCGACCCTTTCTACAGAGATGTCGTGACGTCCTCCAGCTTGGCCGACACAAATCACGATGTTCGGCTGCTCCCTGTCGATCGCTTGTTTCAGAACTTGGATGGACTTATGAAATACAGTAGGTATTTCCTGTGTGGCTATCGTTACGTTTTCATAAGTCTTTTGCTGCAATTGCTTGATCGCTTCAAGCGCAGGATTAACAGTTTCCCCGTCGAACGGTTCAAAACCTGTTACCAGTACTTTTTGCACAAGATCTCCTCCCCACATTTTGAAACTCCCTCCACCTGCGGCGCTGCCATTGAGGTGGAGGATTCATCTTTACTGGAATAACTTCGGAATTTCCTTGACGAGTGTAATTGCGCTTAGATACGTCATCACCGCGACAACCAACGTACCAAAAACGGTCAGCCACAACGGATGTTTATAAGTCCCGACAATATTTTTCTTATGCGCTGCCAGCAGCATAATTCCAAGTGCCAAGGGAAGAATCAAGCCGTTTAAAGCCCCGACAAGGATCAAGATATCTACGGGACGTCCGACTGTGACGAACACCAGTGTGGATACCACGATAAATCCAATTATCACCCACTTGTGGTATTTTTCAATTCGCTGGCTGAATGTCCGAATAAACGAGACAGACGTATAAGCGGCACCGACAACCGAAGTGATGGCGGCTGCCCACATCACCACTCCAAACAGCTTGTAGCCAAAATCGCCTGCTGCCAATTTGAAAACAGATGCCGGCGGATTTGCTTTGTCCAAAGTCAGTCCGGCTGCTACGACGCCAAGTGCCGCCAGGAACAATACAATGCGCATGATGGCAGTGATTAATATGCCTGAAACGGAACCTCTCGTTACTTGCGGAAGCGCGTCAATTCCTTTAACCCCCGCATCCAGCAAACGATGTCCGCCGGCAAAGGTGATATAGCCGCCGACCGTTCCGCCGACCAGCGTAACAATCGCCATAAAGAATGCGCTCCTGTCCGCTTCCGCCACGGCCGGAACAAATGATTTGGCTGCCGCTTCTCCTATAGGCGGGGCGGATGTGAACGCGACATACAACGTAAGTCCAATCATGACGAAGCCAAGTATCTGGGCAAAACGGTCCATGGCCTTGCCCGCTTCTTTCACAAGGAAAATTCCGATTGCCAGAAGCGCGCTCACAATGGCACCCATTTTGGCATCCATGCCAAACAACACATTAAAACCTAACCCTGCACCGGCAACGTTGCCGATGTTAAACGCCAGACCTCCCATGACGATCAGCAAGGCCAACAGATAACCGAGACCCGGAAAAACCATGTTGGCGATGTCTTGCGCCCGTCTTTCGGAAACCGCAATAATTCGCCAAATGTTCATCTGCGCACCGATGTCCAATATGATGGATGCCAGAATGACAAAACCAAAACTGGCGGCGAACTGAGATGTAAAAACAGCGGTCTGCGTTAAAAATCCCGGACCGATTGCCGAGGTCGCCATGAGAAAAGCGGCTCCCAACAGCAAACTCCAATTCATCCTTTTTTCCAACTCAAACTCCTCCTCTCGAATTGACTGGCTATATGCTTGAAACCGCTTGAACCGCAACTCCCGCATGGCTGAGAGATTCCCGGATCTTGCGGGCAAACACCAAAGCATGCGAACCGTCGCCATGGATACAGACTGTATCCGCTTTGATGGCCACATCGACTCCCTGCCGGGAGAGGACTTTTCCTTCCTGCACCATGCGCAGAACCTGCTGCACCGCATCGTCGTGATCGGTGAGCAACGCATCCTGTTGGCTGCGCGGCGTCAGGGAACCGTCTTGTTGATACGACCTGTCGGCAAACACTTCGCTTGCAGTCCGCAGTCCGACCGATTCTCCCGCTTTGACCAGCTCACTGCCCGCCAATCCGAACAAAACCAACTCCGGATCGACCTTGTAAACCGCTTCCGCGATCGCCTTGGACAGCTCCGCGCTTTTCGCGGCCAGATTGTACAAAGCACCGTGCGGCTTCACATGCTGCATGGTGCCGCCTTCCGCTTTGACAAACGCTGACAGAGCGCCAATCTGGTAAACCACCAGCTCATAGGCTTCCTGGGCTGAGATCTCCATGTTCCGTCGTCCGAATCCAACCAGATCCGGCAACCCCGGGTGCGCTCCGACGGCGACGCCTTTATCCATGGCCAGCTTGACCGTTTTCCGCATGGTGCCGGGATCCCCCGCATGAAACCCGCATGCAATATTGGCGGAAGTAACATGATCCAGAATGGCTTCGTCATTACCCATCCGATACGATCCGAAACTTTCCCCCATGTCACAGTTCAAATCCACGCGATACATTCGTGTCTCCCTCCTGTTCTTCAAGACGTTCGGTTCTTGCTCATGCTTGCCTGAGCCCTTGCTGCCAGTTTAGCCTGAGCCCTTGCCGTAAGATATGCAGCTCTTGTTCCCTGGATCTGTACAGTTCCTGCGCTTCTTCCAGGGAAACTTCCCGAAACCGCAGTTTTTCCCCCGGCTTGATCTGCGCCAGAATCGGCAAGTCTGCCGAAATGATCTGCGCGATTTTCGGATAGCCGCCGGTCGTTTGCCGATCAGCTGTCAACACGATCGGATTTCCGTCCGGGGGAACCTGAATCGTCCCGGCCGTCACCGCTTCGGAGATCATCTCAAGCGGTTTCTGCAATTCCAGTGTGACATCGGACAAGCGGTACCCCATTCGATCAGATTGAGGAGTCACCCGAAATTCCTCATGAAAAAATCGGCTGCGGCTCGCCTCGTTAAAATGAAGAAACTCCCCCCCTCGCATGACTCGGATCGTTTTCTTCTCCCGATAAAAAGACAGGGAATGTTCGCTGACTCGCCAGTTCACGCTTGCAAAAGGGGAATTATCAGGAAACGTCTGCAGTTGGCGAATCTGCGATTGAACCGCAGGCGCGGGCGTTCCCAGGGGCAATCGGTCCGTTTCCCGCAGCGCCCGGCCTTCGAAGCCGCCAATTCCGGCACGCAGGTACGTACTTTTGCTGCCCAACACGGAAGCGATCCGAAATCCTCCGGCTGCTGCCAAATACCCTCGGCACCCGTTAATCGCCGCTGTAAATCGCAATACACTGCCGCTTTTGACAAGCACCGGCCGCCAGATGGGCACCGGCTGGCCGTTAACGGACGGGTTTAAATTGCCGCCCGTGACGGCAATCAACGAGTCCGTTTCGAACTTCAGCTCAGGTCCGATCCAGGTCATTTCCAGCGCTGCTTCTCCTTCATCATTCCCCACCAGCAAATTGGCGAGGCGCAGTGCGAACGGATCCATGGCACCGCTGACAATCACGCCATGTCTCTGCCATCCATACCTGCCCAAATCCTGTACGGTGGTTAACAAACCCGGTTTTAATACGAAGATGCTCATATTCCCTGCTCCATCCGCCTGTCAAATTCTTCCCGGCTAATCGGACGAAACCGGACGATATCTCCCGCTTGCAGCAGACTCGGAGGATGCTCGGACGGTCGAAAAAGAGCTGTCGGTGTTCGCCCGATTAATTGCCAGCCGCCCGGTGTCTCGATCGGATACACACCGGTCTGGGTTCCCGCGATGCCAACCGATCCCGGATGAATCGACAAACGCGGCGTTTGCCGCCGCGGTGTTGCAATTTGTTCGGACATGCCTCCCAAATAAGGGAATCCGGGTGCAAAACCGATCATATAGACGAGGTATTCATTTCCGGAATGGATCTGAATGACTTCCTCCTCTGTCAAACCATTGTGTTTTGCGACAAACTCCAAGTCCGGCCCCAGTTCGCCGCCGTAACACACAGGAATCTCCACCGTATTGGGTCTGTCGTCAATCTGCTGTTCCAGTGACGCCGCAAGATCGAGCAAACCGGATCGAATTGCGGTGAAGGAGGTTTGCAGCATATCATAAAACACTGCAATGCTGGCAAACGCAGGGATATACTCGATCATGCCCGGAAGCGGACGCTGTCCCAAATCCTTCGCCAAGGATTTCACCATGCGATGCGTTTCCAGATCTATGGTTTGATTGAATTGAACAAGTACGGCTGAATCACCCAGCGGTGTCACGCGGCACGAACGATTCGCTGTCATCCTGTTCCCCCCTTCGGAAGACTTCCGTGCACTTCATGCTTCAAATTATCCACCCTAATTCAACCGATATTTCATTGGCTGCAGCAACCACATTGTCGATCAGAAACGGCAGCCGTTCCTTGTGAAAGCGCGTTTCCAAGCCCGCGATGCTCAGTCCTGCCGTTACTTTGCCAAGATGATTAAAAATCGGTGCCGCCACTGCGGAAGAATGATCCTCCAATTCGGAATGGCTTACCGTATACCC
>JAGVBM010000007.1 GCA_020059765.1 Bacillota bacterium | reverse complement strand
TGATCAGGGAAGCATCCGCAACCAGAACGGCAGGATCGCCGATTCGTCTGGGTGATTCCACAGCGGGTATGGGGTGTCCAGTTACCTCTCTCGCCATCTCAATCACTTCCCGCACCGAATGACCTTGTCCGGTGCCCACATTGAAAGCCCCGCTTGCCATCCCTGCCGTAAGAGATTCTAAAGCCAATACATGCGCTTCCGCCAGATCCAGCACGTGAATGTAGTCACGGATTGCAGTCCCGTCCGGGGTATCATAATCCGTCCCGAAGATGCGGATCGCATCCCGTTGTCCCAGCGCAGTTTGCAGAACCAGCGGGATCAGATGCGTCTCCGGGGAATGATCTTCTCCAATCTCGCCCGCCAAATCCGCTCCCGCCGCGTTAAAATAGCGGAGTGCCGCCCACTTGATCCCGTATGCCTGTTCCAGCCAATACAATGCTTTTTCAATCATCAGCTTGGATTCCCCGTAGGGATTGATCGGCTTCGTTTCCACGTGCTCGGGAATGGGAGTCAAATCCGGAACCCCGTATACAGCTGCCGTGGAGGAAAAGATAATCTGCTGCACGCCAACAGATTGCAAGGTTGAAAAGAAGCTTACGCTCTTTGCCGTGTTCTCTGCAAAATACAGATCCGGACGCTGCATCGATTCCCCCACCAAACTCTTGGCGGCAAAATGAATCACGGAATCGATTTGATGGCGAACGACGATATCTTTTACCAACTGCGAATCCGCGATATCCCCTTGATAAAATCGGTCTTCATCAACCAGCACCGCTTCCCGGTGTCCCGTTGACAAGTTGTCCAAAACTGCCACATCATACCCTTTTTGCAAAAGAACCTGCACGGTATGACTGCCGATATACCCGGCGCCGCCGGTGACGAGAATGTTCATGGTTTCACCCGCTAAACTTTTTCAATTTCCTTCTTCGACAATACCCCATACCATTCGCCAAATCCATAGCCAAAATGAATGATAACAAAGGCAAACACTACCCCAAACCACAGGTCTAACCTCTTGCTCAAAAAAGACTGATGAAACGCTGCGCCGGCAATAATAATCAAATACAAGACCGGTAATGTGAAATAGATGGATTGAAACATGATCCCAGCCGCTAATGAAATGATCATTCCGATAACGAATACCAGCGGGAGAACATATTGCAAACTCCATGATTCCCGATGCAGATTCAGCAATTTTGCCCGACCCTCACCGTATCGGAACATCTGTCGGACAAAGTGCTTCCAGTCTTTTCTCATTTTATGGATAACATCTGTATCCGGCAGATACAGCAGTTGCCAGCCTTCTTTTCTCAATCGATAATTCAGATCCCAATCCTCACCCATATTCTTCAGGTGTTCATTGAATCCTCCGACAGACAGCAGACGTTCCCGTTTGTACATAACGTTCAAACAAGCAAGGCTATCCACAGAGGCTATCGTCTTGGGACCTCGCGTCTGCACAGTACCCAAACCGGAAATATACGACTGAAATGCGAATCCTATTGCCAGCGAAATCTTTCCGAGGGTTTCGTCGCTCCGATTCCCGCCTCCAACGGCCGCCAGTTGACACTTCTCAGCGTTATATTGAAAACCGGACGACAACTTCTTCAACCAATCCGGCGGACTGATACAGTCCGCGTCCGTAAAAGCCACGTACTCGAATGACGCTTCCCGAATTCCCATATTTCGGTTGGAAGCAATGGTTCGTTTCGGATTTGAGACCAACCGAACTGTTACCCCAGGCTCCTTATTCATGAAACCGCGAACGATATCCGGCGTTTGATCTTCCGAACATCCGTCTACAACGATGATCTCAAACGATTCTTTCGGGTAGTCTTGCGCGATAAGTGATCGCAAACAATCCGAAATAGTCCATTCCTCGTTATATGCAACTACAACGACGGAACAGCCTAGCGTCGTTGTATCCGGCTTCTCCATAACAATCCTCCCGCTCCCAGCAGTAACAGTAACGTGATAGAGATAAGTTTAGACAACAATGAGCCGATAATGATAAACTGCTCATTATATCCCAATAGCTTCATGACATAGGAGTAGCTGATTGTCCCCGTTCCAATTCCCATCGGAACAAATGTTACGGTACTAAAAACAAGGGAGACGATTTGTGCGGCAAACGAATGAAGCAGCCGGATATCCTCGACCGTTCGAACCATAAAATATACAGATGTAAAATCACCGATAACAGCTATAATTCCCGTCAGAAAGAAAAACAAGATCAGTCGAATCGTCGCAACTTCCTGCAAGCTGATTAGGAAGGTGCCTATTTTCTTTCGCAACAAACCGATTGTTACAGCCACAATTCCAACCAATATCATGACTAACAGGAAAACAGACGTTACGTCCGGTACAAACTGATCGCTCACCCGCATTTCTCCCAAGAATACGAGCAATTGGCTGCCAAATACAATTCCAAGAACAAACAAAACACCGAATTCAATCGCGCGTTCCAGCATAATCACAGATAAGAACCTGCTTTTTCCCATCTCCTGATCCATTAACCAGGGAGCGGCCAAATCTCCTGAACGAAACGGTGTAAATGCACTAAACATGGCTTGTGGAAAATATGACACATAATGAGCGCTTAAATCAATTTCATATCCCATGCTTCGTGCCGCCCAAAACCATTTGTAACCCCGAAGCAACCATGTCAGCACAAAAACGATCATGGACGCCGCGAGATTCCAAAGCTGCCCGTTATGTATGACATCCCAAAATGTTCTATACCCCACGATTTGAATGAGGCGCAGCGTGATTCCAATTCCTATAAACAAAAGCACTAACCACAAGATTTTTCTTTTCAGTTCGAGTCGATTCATTTTGAGTCGATTTCCTGCGGGAGAGATTCAATGTGAACAGAACGATGTTTTTGCAATTGTTCGCACTCATTTTCCAAGATGGCGATTTTCTGGATCAAATCCGTGGTTCGTGTCGTCAATTTCGAAATCATAAGAAATTGCCGAAAAGAAATGATCGACAGGAAAACCACCACAATCAAGAAAAACGCAGCCGGGGGGTATTGAATTCCGATCCACTTCGATATGACAGCCAGATCTTTTGGAAACAACGTTAACATAAATGCAAATACGGCTCCCAACACCCAAATAACCGATTCGGCCTCCAGCAGCTTGCTTTTGCTTACATTCCAGATCACATAAACAATAATAGAAAGACTGACGAATAAAAATACAATTTGCACGCTCATAGTCGATGCAGGCCTTTTCTCTTGAATAAATTTGCTTTTAGCATGCTAATCATGATCGAATATACCATTAAGATCACATAACGAATATTGCGAATAATCCCCACATGCATCCCCTTACCGGCTAGTCGTTCACGCATGACAACAGGAACTTCTTCGATCCGCACCCCCAGCAGCAGCATTAAAATGAGTATATTGGCATCCGGGTATTCCGTTGGATATACTCCTTCTTTCGCATAAACGGAATAAATACGCTTCTTGATGAGCTGAAACCCGGACGTCGGATCAGAAATCGAATAGCCGGTACTCCATCTTACCAACCACGAAAAGAAGTGGGTTCCTGCTCCTCTAAGAATTCCCGGTCGATATGAAGTGGGTTGGTCATAACGTGAACCAATTACAATATCGGCATCTGTTTGCTGCAAGCAACCGATCAAATTGTGAATTTCCCTTGGATCATGCTGTCCATCCGCATCAAATTGGATGACATAGTCGTAATCATGCCGAATCGCGTACTTGAAGCCTGCTTGCAGCGCAGCTCCATACCCCAGATTCCCTGCCAAAGAGACTACATTCGCTCCCAAATTACGGGCTACCTGGTTTGTTCGATCCCCAGACCCGTCATTGATGATCAAAATGTCATGATCGGGAACAACTTCCAGCAGTTCACGATAGACCCCGGGCAGGTTTGCTTCTTCATTGTATGCGGGAATGAGAATTAAGCCTTTTTGTCTCAAGTTCGTCCACTCACTTTGTCCACATTTCATTAACCATGATTCGATGCAGGTCTTCAGCAGATTCATGCAAAGAATTGGTAATGGTATGCCGATTCTGCCAACACTTGTTGCAGCGGTCCATGATCTTGTCACGATCCTGCAGATCCTCTAATTCAATTAAATAGTCTTCCATACCGATTCGTTCCACAAAAGACTTCACTTTGTCATCATAGTTAACAGCTACAAACGGGGTATGGGTCATGACAGCAAAGATGATCGAGTGAAGCCGCATTCCAACCAGCATGGCAGAACTGCTGATCAAATTCTTCATTTCACGCGGAGTTTGGATTTGATCCACTACGGTTGCACGATTCGCATAAAGCATTTCTTGCACGATTCGTTTGGATACGTCAGAATCTGCGGGAACGACCGTGTTCACAAATACAATGTCATGATCAAAGTCTTCAATCAACCGATCAACCAGTTTGGCAAACGAAGAGATCTCTTGTTGAAGGACATTCTCATCTTTACCCCAATATTCTCCCGAACGAAACCACCCGCATATGTTCACCGCAATATATTTGCTCTGGTCTTGGGTCTGTTCCGTCTGATCAACAGGCATCATAAAGGCCGGATCACTGCCGGGCTCTTTCCCGCTGATTCCTGATTTCTCCACCCAAAATCGGCTGCGATCGTCCCTGTAAGTGATTTCAGAGGATAATCGATAC
>JAGVBM010000067.1 GCA_020059765.1 Bacillota bacterium | reverse complement strand
CGAAACGGCCGCGGACGTGGTTGCAGGTTCATGCGAATAGCTCCTCTCATCTTGCTTTTACGAGAATCATATGTTGCGAGAATCGGGTTTATGACTTTGCGCGAAAAGAAAAAAGCGCCATCGGGGCGCTTCTTTCAGCAGTGCAGGTTGCTAGATTTGCAGTTGACGATCGACTTCGGATCCAGATTGATTCTGGCTCGAATCCGTTCTAGTCAAGATCGATGGAAATCGATCCCGCATTCGTTTTGGCTACGATTTGGTGCTGACCGTCTCCGTACTTGTATTCCGCATTCGGCCCGTTGGAGTTTCCGGATGGCCCTTTGATCGATCCTATCTCGGCCGTGGCGTGAATATTGACGGAACTTTCTTTCGGGAAGGCCAATGAAATTTTCCCCACATCGGTTTTCACATACCAATCTGCTGCCGCCGGATACATGGTTTTTACATCCACTTCTCCCGCGTTTGTAGAAACATCAAGTTTACCTTTTACGTTATCTGCGGTCACGCGGCCCATCTCGGTTTTCACCCACGCCTGGCCGACCTCTCGGACCTCGACTGATCCCGCATTCGTGCGAATTGTCGCTTTGCCGGGAATGTTGGAAACTTGCACCCGACCCGCATTCGTATCGATATCGGCATTGGCCACCCCAGAGACATCCGCCTCACCCGCATTCAATTCTCCGATGATACTTATGCGCTTCGGAACCTGCAGCACCAGATCCACGCTCGGCCGGTTCGTTGCGGGGCCGTTGTCGAGCACCTCAATCTTCGCCTGTTTGCCTTCCGTCACGCGGATTTCGATCTGCTTGCCGCGTGTCTCGGCTTGCGACGCATCACCGCTATGAATTCGGGCCACTGCACGGAGATGGATCTGATTGCCGTCAATCCCGTCCACCTGCAATCTCCCCACCGAGTTAACGATTCGAATGGATTCGACACCGGGCAAATTCAACTCTTTCTCCAGCAAGTGAACGGAATGACTCGGTCCGACTCCGCTCCAATTGACGAAATCCCAGATGCCGTTCTTGCTGATTCCCGTCACAACCGTATTCGCCATATGGACGACGCCCGAAATTACAAGCACCAAGGTGAGAATCACAATGCTTTTGCCGTCGATCTTCCATTCAGGCGCATCCGAATGTTTGCGCGTTCGCGTCTGCCACCAGATGATTTCCGCACCGATAGCGATCAAGAGCAAGGGCCATAAGTTAAGGATCCGTCCAAACCAATCCGTTCCGCTGATCTTATCAATGACCATCGCGATACCTAGTACAATCAAGGTGATCGCCAATTGGACCGTGCCGATTTTCTTCTTTCTAGGCATGCGGGGGGCCCTCCTCACGATTTGGCTTTGCTGACATTTCATTGTCCTCCGCAATTGGCGCTGAATTGGGCCTGGATACACGTTCTCCCTGCCGCTGTTTCTGCAGCATCCAAACACCGACTCCAATCAGCAGCATTGCGACGATCAAATCGTTAAATCGGTATAAATACCCGGAAGCCCCCATTTTTTTGAGCAGCATCAAACCTCCGATTCCAACGATCGTCCACCCCAGCCACTTCTTGTCGGAAAACCATTCCAGATTCATGTCGCGAAAAAAGGTTCCATTCGCATCGATCGCTTCTCCCCGCGCCAACCGATCCCGTTTTTGCAGCGCGTCAAAGATCCCGTAGAAAAACAGCACCGGAATCACGAAAGAAAAAGGAAACGGGCCCAGGAGAGGAATCAGCCAGGTTGACGCAAAGAACAACACCATCAGTTCAATTCCTTGTCGCGTCAGTCCCAAGTACAAGTGCCCCAATCCCGGCAAGAAGGACAAGATAAAGGTTAAAAACTTGCTTTTCGATTCCCGCGACGAGTGATATTCGAAGTTTCCCCGCGTTTCGTAAGAGGATCCGGTTCCGGATTCGGACGGTGCTCCGTAATTAGTTCCGGACTCTTGCCTGCTGCCGGAAGCGGCCGCAACACAATCGGGACACAGAACATTGCCTCTTATAACAGTCAGGCAATCGCGGCAAACATTCGTTTCGCACAGCTTGCATTGCCCGATGGCCTGTGCCTGGGGATGATAATGACACGTATTCACATCTGCAACCTCCTATCGTTCGAATGTGCGGGTCATGTCGGCAACCCACAGTTCCATTTTCAATTTGGCAATCACGGTCCACTCGGCGATGGCCGTATCGTATCGGGGAACGTTCGGCAGAATGCCGGCAAAACCCTGAAAGAGCACAAAGGCAGCCACTACCGATGCGACCATATTGCGGAAATCGGTCCCGCGCCAAAAGCTTGCCGGTCGTGTCAGCAATGCCGGTTCTTCCGTTTCCGCCAACTTCGCCATCACAGCATCGGCAAACTCCGCCCCAGGATCTTCCAAAGGCAATTGATCAAGCATCCGATCCAGTTCTTGCATCAGTTCATATTCTTGCCGACATTGAGCGCAGATCTCCAGATGGGATTTGATAAACTCCTTCTCTTCCCCGCTTACCTCATTTGCCAGATACGCTGTCAATCGCTCTTCGACGTGCCAGTTCGTCATGGGCGGGCTCCTCCTTTCGCCATAAGTCGCGAAGCATTTTCTTCGCGCGACTCATCCGGGTTTCCACCGATTTCGGTTCAATACCCAGCAGGGCTGCAATTTCCTTGTAACTGAGCCGTTGATAATGATACAGCAAAACCACATCGCGATACTTCTCGGGAAGGGAGTCGATCATCGCCTGTACCTCCCGGTGTTGTTCCGCTGCCAAAACTTGTTCTTCCGGCGTGGGATCGTTTGCTTGTATCGGCAAATCCTCCTGCAGCACAGTGATGGGGGCGATTGCGGCTCGTCTTGCTTTTTTCCGGCGAATGTCGATGCACTTGTTTGTTGCGATCTTGTACAGCCAGGTACGAAAAGCCGCATCCCCTTGATAATCGGACAGCGATTGATACGCCTGAAGGAATACTTCCTGTGCGGCATCCCATGCTTCTTCCCTGTCCCCCAACAGTTTCAGACAGACCGTGAAAATCAGCGGCTGATGACGAGTTACCAATTCCCGATACGCCTGTGAATCCCCCTTGATTACCTGAGCAAGAATCTCTTCATCCTGCGGTTCCAGGAGCGATCACCTCCCCTCGCCTTTCCACTTTCTTAGACGTTGTCAATTTCAAATTCCCCTTCAACCGGAGAAAACATTTTTCAGGGGCGGTTCCTGTTCATGAAGAAAACTTGGCTCCGCCAAGCCTTTAGGCGCAGGCGAGCCTTAGTTGTCCTTATACTTGTTACCTTGAAAACTTATAAATTCTAACAAGTATGAAAAATCTCTCCTGAGCGAGGAGAGACATGTTTAATTCTAGTGATCTGACTATCGCGTTACCCACTTATTAAGCATTCATACAGGTTATAAATCAGTTCGTTTCTCAGCAACGATAAATAGATAATCTCCAAACTGGCTAGGAAATCTTTCAATCACCCGACCGATCCTGCCGCTTATGATATCATTCTGTAATTTGCTGCAGCCCCAATCGATTTCCTCTTTCGATGCCAGATTGGCAAATGTTGAAATTCCTGCCCGAATCCTCTCATTCAAGTACAAACCAGGTTCATATTTCCCACTGTACAGGAATAAGTCTTGCAAATCAGGCTGAACGAGAAAAGTTTCGACCCCAACAATAAAAAATCCCGCCCGCCCTAACTCGTGCAAGACAATATTAATATCTGGCATTTGTCTTGATGCTGCCGCAATCGCATTCGGGAAATACTCGTTTAGCCAATATTGATTCATTTGATCGGGAGAGGAAGTGAATATGATAAACCTACCTTGATTAAGTACTCGGTATACTTCTTGGAAAGGTCGAATGAATTCGTTAAAGTGATGAATCGCTAAGATGCAAGTCGCTCCTTCAAAGATAGCGTCCGTGATT
>JAGVBM010000311.1 GCA_020059765.1 Bacillota bacterium | reverse complement strand
GACTGGCAGGTCGTCTATTTCTTTTTCCGACGCTTACGACGGAGCAGAGTATTGAAGGTTCCAGCGACAATTGTGAGCAAAGCGTTCACCTAACCAATTTCCCATCCATCACTGATGCATAGATAGAATCGCCAAGGGTCAGTTCCGCTTGTCCGTGCGTGGCGTTGGCGATCAGTTTGGTGAAGGATTCGGTGGCTTCCACGGGTACCAAAGCGGTGACCCGGACCCGATCCAGGTACTCGATGTGGTCGATGAAGTGCCCGGCCTGCAGAATTTCATTTTCGATCTTGCCTAACCATGTATAGTCAATCCCGATATGAACCGTTTGCAGCAGGGAACGGGTGACAATGCCCGCCGCGTGCAATCCGGCGCCTGCCGATTGGCCGTAGGCGCGGACCAGTCCGCCTGCCCCCAGCATAATCCCGCCAAAGTAGCGGGTGACCACCACCACCACGTTTTTCAATCCCTCTTTCTTGATCACTTCGAGAATCGGCTTTCCCGCTGTGCCAGAGGGTTCACCGTCATCGTTCGATTTTTGGATTTCGTCGTGGGGACCGATCTGGTAGGCGTAGCAGTTATGGGTGGCGTCCCAGTGTTTTTTGCGTATGGACTCGATGAACTGAATCGCTGCTTCTTCTGTTTCAACAGGCATCGCGTAGCCGATGAAGCGGGATTTCTTGATGATGAGGGTGTCTTCCCCGTATCCTTTGATTGTTTTATAGGTTACAAGCATGGCGCGAGCCTCCTTGTCCTTCATGGTACGAGAAACAAGGGAATCATGCAAATATTACATTAATCATTGTAAAAATGTAAAGTATACTATACATTTTTTCAATCGAGTCAAGCAAATTGGGTACTACCGGGATTCGAGGACCAAAAAAGAGGTAGATGTCGTCGTATCGCTGCCACTACATGACCCAACAAGCGTAATCAGGAAGTCGTCACCGCCTCTTCCACTTCCCGCAGCATCGACGAGACGCCGCCGGAAATCGGGTAGCGCATCGGTTTGTTTTGGCGGGCGGATTCTTCTTTCAACACCCAGTAAAAGGGATGGTTCATCTGATGGGTGTTGCAAATAATGACGTCCGCTTTGGTCACATAAGGCTCCATGGAAGCCGGTTGCTGTTCGAGAACCACGACACTGCCGCCGCGCGTGCGGATCGCCTGTTCGTATTGGGACACCATGTTGGACTGGGCGCCGCAGATCAGGACGTGAACGCCTTGCAAAATTGGGTCCGGTTCGTGTGTCGCTTCCCCTTGCCGAGCGGAACCGGACGATTTGCCCGGTTTGCGACGCGGGATTCGATCGGAAGCAACGGCGGCTTCCTGCGACAGATGTTCGTGGAGCGTCAGAATCCGGTTGTTGTGAGGGTGGCTGACATCAAACAAGAGAGTCACCACATCGCCGATCGATACGTTTCGCACTTCATAAGCGTGCAGCGGCACAAACAGATCCACGTCGTACAGGTCGCGAACACCGACCCAACCGGAACGCTCTTCGACAATGCCCAGCAATTCCCTGTGGTTGCTTGGTTCTTTTGCTTTTTCCGCGATTTTGTAGCGGTATTGGGGAAGGCCCGGCGCATATTCGCCGATGAGGACGCCTTCCAGCTCATCGCCGTCTTTGGCCCCGATGTTATAAATGATCTTCTCCGACACAAAGAGATCCATTCCTTGTTCAGTGCTGAGGAAGCCAAAACGGGAACGAATCGGAATCTGCAAGACGCCGCGCACCGTTTCCGGATATTCGGTGAGACTTGAACGGTCCGGGGTCTGGGTACGGTCGAAGCTCCCTGCGCGATCCGCAGCAGGCGTGCCGGCAACGGAAGGCGGATTCGGCAGATCGGAGGACTCAAGTATCTGGGATTCCCCCTCGACAGCAGACGAACCTGCCGTCTGCGATACAGCGGACAGACCGGAATAATTGGCCTCGTCGGAAAGCGCTGACCCAGGCAAAGAACCGGTCTTAACCGTCACGTATCCCGGTGTTTTCTGTTTGATCGGCGAAAAAGCTGTCAATCGATCGATTTCACAGGATAATCCACGCACCTGTTCTTGCAATGCTTGATTCATGTCCATCAGTTGGAGCTGTTGGCTTTCCAAACGGCGGATCTGTTCCTGCAAACGGTGGTTGGTAGCTTCGTGGACGGACCGTTTCCGATCCGCTTCTTTCCGAATGGCTTGTTCCTGGCGGAATTGTTTCAGAAGTTCAGATTCGGCCACTTTGCGCTGTTTTCGTTCCTGTTTGACTGATTGGAGCTCCGTATCAAGCTGGGAACGCAATTTTGCGATTTCCCGCTGCAGTTTTTCTTCTTTTTTAGCGGCCGTTTTTTTCATGCTGTCCAGCAGACGTTTCAAGCGCTGGTTCTCTTTTTCTGCCGGGTTGGCCGTTTCGACAGCGGCCTCTTTTTCTTCCGGCAGCTGAAAAGGAGGCAATTCTTCCATCATTTGTTGCGCGCAATTGTGAACGTCTTCACGTGGGGAAGCAAGCATTGCCAAGACCAGATCGACCAATTCCATGGAGTCGTCAAGGTCGCGAGCGTCATCGACGGTACAGGGCTGCGGGAGTTCCTCAATCTTTGTTTCCAGTTCCGGATAACCGGTTCGCAGGTAACGGATGACCGTTTCGCTGTCTTTGTAAAACGATTGCACTTTTTTTAGAAAATATTGCTTCAGCATGGGAAAAGGGACTTTGTCCGGTGTTCGGAAGGAGGGCGGACAAATCCCTTGCATTCGGCAAACAACGGGCAACTCGCGGGGACCCAGCGCGTCGAAAAACCATTTTCGCCAACGGACTAAGGATTCTTCTGTCATTGCGTGTTCGGAATACACCCGGAAACCCCCTCTGCAGCTTACCTTTTTCCTATTGTACCATGCAAAAATATTCTAAGAAACTTTTTGCTTGCCAGTTTCTAAAATTTAGTATACTGTATTGGTGTAGATGCAATAATATTTGACAATCGTTCTTAACATAATTAATTTTGTGTCGGGCATAGTTTCAAACTTGATGTTCAGGGAGGACGCGTTATGAGAAATCTCAGGTGGGCATTGTTTCTTTTGCTTGTAGGGATCGGGATGATCGTCGGACTCTGGATTCCGGATCCAGGGGATGCGCTGCCGGGACGGCGAGCGTATGCGGAAAGCAAAGACATTCAAGTGTCATTGAACGGGAAAGAGGTCGCGTTTGATGTCAAACCCGAATATCGCAATCAGCGGACCTACGTACCTTTTCGCAAATTACTGGAAGCATTGGGTGCGACGGTGACCTGGAACCAGGAAACCCAAACGGCGACGGCGGTGAAGGACGGGCTCTCGCTGACCATTTCACTGGGAAGTCAGGAAATCTTAATGAAAGGACATTCCTTGACGATGGATGTGCCGGTGATTCTGACAGAGGATCGGACATTGGTTCCGCTGAGGTATGTCGCGCAGGCGTTGGGAGCCCGCGTCGATTGGGCCTACGGAGAGCAGGCGGATCGGATCAAGATCACGCAAACCTACGAAGAAATGATCGATCGGCTGGTCAACGGCAAAAACGCACCCGGTGACATGCAAGTTACGTATGAGCAGGCAACCATTCTGTTCGAATGGCTGTACAAGGGGCAAGAAAAAGGGGAACTGCCGGGGTTTACGGGGATGATGCCAATTCCGCTACCGAATGGGGGTGGGTATTATTCTATTAATGGCCATGATGATGAGTATTTAAGATATTGGGGGAAAGTATCCTCTGAGTTTGGAGATGTTTATTTTAAGGTCTCAAGAGAAATTTTTTCTGGTAAATATAGAATTTCTGAGATGAAGATGTATCAAAAAAAGGAGGATCAGATTGTTTCACGATTTATAGAAATTGCTGATCAAAATATCTCAAAAAATCTTGAAAAAGGATGGTTTGTTGAGGGATATTACCCAGATTAGTTTGATGAAAGGAGGTGATAAAAGTGAATGTCAATTTTATCTCAAAAAAGGAAAAATCGATGAAATTTCTTCACAAAAATAAAATTGTAAGGAGGTATGGAAAAAGTATAATTCTGTCTTTGGGGATTTCTGCCTTCTTATTCGGTAGCCTGGCATATGCAGATTACGTATTACAGGATGGCACGAGAGTTAGATGGTTGGGTGGTAATACTATCGAAGTAAGAAATCCTGATGGTAATAGCTATACAACATCAAATACATCGAGAAATGCTGAAGGACGTTTAGTAGCTAACGAGATGAATGACAGACAACGAAACCAAACGAACCAACTCGGCAGCCAAACCGCCGGCGGCGACAGCCGATTTCGGTCCGGCGTCAACACGGTAACCATTCCGGTATATCAAAACGGGCGGTTTGTCGGGTACGCGAACAACCACCAGGATTCGAACGGACTCGGCCGCACCTACTACACCCGCAATACGGCCAACGGTCGGGAAGG
>JAGVBM010000183.1 GCA_020059765.1 Bacillota bacterium | reverse complement strand
CGTTTGGGATTCGCTTTGATCCAAGCCACCAATTCCTCAAATGTATTGGGTGCTTCTTTCACCTTGTCCGGATTGTAGGCAATGGCCACCTGGCTGTGGAACATCGGGATCGCATATCCTTCGATATTGGTTCCCAGGCTGTTTTTGCTGTCCGCCGCATTCACCCACTGTTTGTTGGCGCTCGTCGGCAGGTACTTTTCAAGCAAACCGTTCTCGATCAGGTCTTTCATGGCGCTTTGGTGAACGATCGCCACATCGATATCCACTTCTTTTTTGCCGGCGTCTTTTTGCGCTTTCAACTTGGAGAAGATTTTTTGCGAACCTGCATCTCCCGGTCCGGTTCCTACCACATTCAGGCTGGCGTTGGAGTACTTTTGCGAAAATTCCGGTCCAACCGCCTTTTTTTGCATTTCTTCCATGTTGGTGTCACCGGCGGTCGCCAAATTGAGGGTCACAGGTTCGGTTTTGACCGACTCTGCAGATTTGCCGGAATCCGCATTCTTGGCGGCCGGAGCTCCGCATCCTGCCAGCAGCACCATGGCAGAGACCATCGTGAGTAATGTCTTGCGCATTTTCATTTTGTTCACTCCTTATGATTTGATAGGGATGATGAATGGGTGGAACTGCGAACGATCAATTCGGCAGAGAATTGAGCTCGCTTTGGCAAATCCGTATTTCCCTGGATGAGTTGGTCCAACATCTCCACCGCCTGCCGCCCCATCTGGCTCTTGGCGCTTTTGACAGTGGTGAGGGATGGATTGGACATTGCGGCAAAATCAATATCATCAAATCCCATGACCGCGATATCGGTCGGGATCCGTCCGCCGGTTTCACTAATGGCCTGAATGGCACCGATGGCCATCATGTCATTGGTCGCGAAAATCGCCTCGGGCATCTGTGCTTCTTTGCGCATGGTATGTACAAATTGATAACCTTCTTGAAACTGCGAGGTGGCAGCGTAACAGATCTGCCGATCAGCCAAATGGATTCCGCTTTCCGCGAGCCGTGCCCGAAATCCTCGCAAGCGCAAACTGTGACTGCGATGATCCTGGGGTCCGGCAATAACTGCGATTGATCGGTACCCGCACGCCAGAAAATGATCCGCTGCCATGCGGCCGCCGTTCAGGTCGTCGTTGACCAGATGAATCACGTCTTGGTCGTCGGTGGAACCGTTGACCATGACAAAAGGGATGTCCGACCCTTTGAAATAGTCGATCAGTTCGTGATTCAAGCGGCTGATCAAGATCAGCCCGTCAACTCGTTTTTCCAATAAAAAATCGGCGGAGCGGCTGGAAATTTCCTGATCGGTCGACACGAAGATCGAGTAATCCATTTGTGCCGCAGTTTCCAGAATGGAATCGAGAATCTTTCCATAAAACGGATGCGACGCAATCGGGTAATGTTGCCGATAAATAATAACGCCTATGTTTCTCGTGTGTCGTGACACCATGGCCCGGGCCAACGCGTTCGGCCTGTAATTCAGCACTTCCGTCGCCCGCAGAACTTTCTCTCTGGCTTCCGGGCTTACGTACCCGTTGCCGGAAATAACACGCGAAACGGTAGATTTGGAGACTCCCGCGATTTTTGCAATGTCGTGAATGGTCGCTTTCAATGACTGATACTCCTCTTCATGGGAACGCTCCCATATATACGCTTGATCCTCACAAAAAATTGCTTATGTCCTGATTCTAACTTCGAATTGTTAATAGAAAATTTTGCTGATGTAAAAGAATCCTTAAGAAACGGTGAAAAAGGCCATTTGTGTTTTGCAACGAAATATTATACAATAAGTGTAAATTTACACTTCTGAAATCACTTTGCTGGGGAAGGTGCAGAATTTGCTTCAAGAAGAAGGACAGACCATGACACAAGACGTTTTCGACCGCATGATTTCCGACAAACTCAAACTGATCCGGACTGAAGCCGAGTTGACGCAGGACCGGATGGCGGACATGATCGGCATCTCAAAGAAAACGCTGGTCCAAGTCGAAAAAGGAAGACAAACCCTTGGCTTCACCGCATCCGCCCTGGTTGCCGTCCTGTTTCGCCATTCTGAACTTGTGCAGTCGATGTTTGGCGATTCTGTACTTGAGATTCTTGATCTCGTCTCGACAAAAGCAAGATCGAAAGTGTGGTACAAAACGATGGGAGGAAAAGTATGGTGGACGGAAGAACGAAGAGACGGGTCGTATATTCTGCAAAAGCATATTTTGACCGGCCATTATCGAATCATCGATACGGACTATTACCTCCATTACTACAGTCTTGAAAAAAAAGAGGCTTGTCGGCGTTTGCGAGAATTGAGCACATAACCTTTTTGGGAGGCACGGTTTATGACATCGCACGAGATGGAACGGATACGAAAAGAACTTACGGAACTGCAGCAGAATTTTGCCTCAATGGCACAGCGAATCGTCAAGCTGGAAAACACTTTGGATCAACTGTCCTCTCCTGCAGTCAAAGATGCGCAGCGTGACATTCCGGAGGCGAACCCGCTTGCGCCTGTTCTTGAAACGACTGACAAAACTGTTTCTCAAGATGCGCAAGCACCGGATCTGGAATTCCGCATCGGCGGCACGTGGCTGAACCGGATCGGCGTGGTGGCCTTGATTTTGGGATTGGCCTATTTTCTCAAGTTCTCCTTCGACAAACAGTGGATCGGCCCGACTACCCGCGTCTTGCTGGGGATCCTGGCGGGCTTGACGATGCTGTTTCTCGGCGAAAAGTTGCGCTCCCGCTATCCGAAGTACGCCGCAGGCCTGTTGGGCGGGGGAAGTTTAGCTCTGTTCTTCTCTGTTTTTGCCGCGTATCAATTTTATCATTTGATCGCTCCCGTATTCGCCTTTCTGTTCCTGGTCGTCGTCATGGCTTACACCGTATTCATGGCCGTACGCCATCATTCCCTGCCGATCGGAATCCTGGGCATTATCGGCGGATATGCAGCACCGTTTCTGATCCATACCGACCAGCCTTCCCTGTGGACACTGTTCAGCTATCTGACCTTGTTGACCGTTGGGGTGCTGGCCGTTTCGATTTACAAAAAATGGCCGGTCTTTCAATACTTGAGCTTTCTGTTCAACCAGTTCATCTTTGCGTTTGTTTGGTTTGTTTCGATGTGGGACGGAATGGCCGGGAACCTGACGCCATTTTTCTCTTACGCGATTGCCCTGTTCGTTCTGTATCTTGGCGTAGCCACTGTTTACAACATCCGCACGCAGAAGAAAGCCACCCTTTGGGATTCGGGCCTGATTACCCTGAATGCATTCACCTTTTTTCTCTGGAGCACAACCTTGCTTGAAGAAACCGTCTTCCGCGATTATCCCGGTTATTATGCCGTCCTGCTGGCACTGCTCTATATCTATCTCGGCAGATTCGCCCACCGGCTTATCCGGGAAGACAAATCGCAGGTGTACAGTCTGTTCGGCGTGGCGTTCGTTTTGATCACCATTGCCGTTCCGCTGCAGATCAGTGAATTTTATATCGGCTTGGCATGGCTGTTTGAATCGATCGCCCTGATGTTCATCGCACAGAAACTGGCCTCTCGCCCAATGGCCTACAGCGGCTTGGGAGTTCTCGGCCTCGGTCTGTTTGTGACCGTCATCTACCTGGGCGATCTGACAAGCAGCCGGACATTTTTCTTCAACGCACCGACCTTGCTGCTCTTCGCTTCCCTTGCGACTGTATTCGCAGCCACCCGTTTGCTCAAGAACATGTCGCTCAAGCGAGAATTCGGCATTGTTTTGCAAGGGCTTCTTCTCGTACTGATCTTTGCCGGTCTGTCGGTCGAGAATCATCACTTCTTCCAATTGCTGCCCATCCAATCGTTTCTCTCGCCGGAACAGTTGTCTTTAAGCGGACTGTGGCTGGTCTATGCGGTTTCCCTGTTTCTGTACGGAATGTACAAAGACAACCGCTACTACCGCTATGCGGCATTGGGACTGCTCGGCATAATTGTGGTCAAGGCATTCTTTGTAGATCTCTCCAAGTTGGCCACCTTGTTTAAAATTCTGATGTTCCTTGTCCTGGGGTTTGCGTTGCTCGGCATCTCCTATCTGTATCAAAAGAAAAAAGCGTCCCTCGCAGGGAAGGAGGAACACCTGTAATGCGGTTTTTGTCCTTTCTGTTGCCTGCGTTCCTTGCCCTGATTGCCTGCACGACTCTGCCGGTCGCGAGCGCGGCTGCCAATCCGTCGGCCGCTTCAGCAAACTTATTCCAATATGTGGCGAAACAACCTGTTACGATCGATCCGGCGCAGCCCTTTTTTATCGTTGAATTGTCGCCGGAGGCTTATGCCGGCATGGATCCTGCGCTGCGGGATCTGCGCCTGTTTGCCGACGGCCAGGAATTGGGGTATGCGCGGATGCCGGAAGAACAGCCGAAGCTGCTGCTTCAGAAAACGGAGCAACCTTTGACAATGCTCAATCAAGGAGAACTGGCCGACGGCTCCTACAGCTTTACCATGGTGCTGCCGCGCTCACAAGCGACCGATTCATTGTCTCTGCGCATTCGCCTGGATCAAGCGCCTTACCTTGTAAAAGGGACGTTGTACGGCAGCCAGGACAATCGGAATTGGCAACGGCTGCGGCCTGTTACCCTGTTTGCCCTCAACAATCAGATATCCGACATTTCACTGGCTGGCATCGACTATGAATATCTGAAGATCGACTTCACGCAGCCGCCAGGTGACAAGCTCCAGCCGAAAGAAGCCGTATTGCTCCGGCAATCGGCTGGTATGAACAGCGGCGGTTCCTCTTTGGATTCGGTCCCTTTTTCCCTCCGGCAAGACGCTTCCAGGAAAGAGACCCTCGTGTCGGTCGACTTGCAGGCGCGCAACCGAATTTCTTCCGAGCTGATCCTGGGTACCGAGGAAAAGGGGTTCTACCGGACGGTTTTTTTGGAAGGCAGTCACGACGGGGAACATTGGCAGCCCATTGAGTCTTCCTATCTGTACAGGGGGGTGGAAGCAGGCGACGAGAATCTGTCGCTTGCCTATTCACCCCGCGGCTATCGCTATCTGCGGCTGCGCATTGCCAATCAGGACAATCAACCGCTTGCCGTCGACAACGTTAAAATTCGCACCCATCCGGTGCGGGTGATTGCCAAAGCCCCGTCCTCCATGCCAGGCACTTCTTTTGCAGCAAGTTCTTTCGAAGTCAGCGCCTACTGGGGCAGCCAAACGATCCCTGCGCCGTCCTATGATGTCTCGAAAGTGGCGGATCGCAATCTCCATTATCCGCTGATCCGCATCGTCCAATGGCAAGAGAATCCCGACTACCAACCGGCTGCCGGACTTCCGCTCTCAGAACGGTTCCCTTGGCTGCTGCCAAGCGGCTTGCTGCTGGCTGCCTTGGCGGTCAGCTATCTCTTGTACCGAAATTTGAAACAGATTCAATAAAAACTGATTCAGTCACAGGATGAAAGGCCGTTGTTCCCTGTCAGGTTTGATCGACGATTTCGTTTACTGGGACAGCCTGCTCTGCCGTCTCTTCTTTCAGTTCTTCATCCGTGAGAAACCCGATCGGTTTCTTCGGATGATGGGGATTCGGTCTTTTGACTGCCGTCAGCAGAAAACTGATCTGCGATACGTGT
>JAGVBM010000403.1 GCA_020059765.1 Bacillota bacterium | reverse complement strand
GACCACCATCATGACCACGGCCACCATCATGACCACGGCCACCATCATGACCACGGCCACCACCGACGGGCGGCAGAGATTCTGGCGATGATAGAGCGCAGTGAGCTGCCGCAGCGTGTCAAGGAGCGAAGCCGGGCCATTTTTCAAGCGATCGCCGAAGCGGAAGGAAAGATTCACGGAATCGATCCGCAGGAAGTTCACTTTCATGAAGTCGGTGCCATGGATTCGATTCTCGACACGATTGGCGTCTGTTTGGCCCTAGAGTCCCTTGGCATCGATGAAATTCACGCCTCACCCGTTCCGACGGGGCACGGGAAAATGCAAATGGCACACGGTTTGTATCCGATCCCCGCCCCCGCCACTGCCGACCTTTTAAAAGGAATCCCGCTCGCCTCCCTTGATGTGGAGGGAGAACTGACGACACCGACAGGAGCCGGCCTATTAAAAGCGCTTGTTGCAAAATATTATGCCCTCGGTTCCGTGATGATTGACCGGATTGGATACGGAGCGGGAAATAAAGATTTCGCGCATCCCAACGTGCTGCGGGCTCTGCTGATTGAGAAGCATGATCGAGCCGGAAGTTTGAGCGAAACAGAGAGCAGCGGCAGAGAGACAGTTGCCGTTTTGCAAGCGCAAGTGGACGACATGCCGGGAGAAGGGCTTGGCTACTTGATGGAACGAATATTGACGAGCGGAGCCCTCGATGCCTATTACACCCCGGTTTATATGAAGAAAAATCGGCCGGGTACTCTGATTACCGTACTATGCAAAGAGGATCTTGCCGATTCCCTTGAAGGGCTGCTGCTAACCGAAACAACCACTTTGGGGGTTCGGCGAAGCATCTGGACCCGGCGGATTCTGGATCGTAAAACAATTGTCGTGCAAACACCCTTTGGCGCTGTGCGCGTGAAACAGGCATATGACGGGGAGCGGATTCTGCATCAGGCGCCGGAATATGAAGATGTGGCAGCCATCGCCCGACAACTAGGAATTCCGTTTCTGGAAGTGTATTACTCGGCGCTGACGATTCAAGCCTAAAATTCGGTGCTTTGCGTATAAGGGAAGATGATCTCTCCCAATCCGTTTAGATTCCGCAGGGCCCGGTCAGCAACCGATACCGGGAGTCCGAGCCGTTCGGCCACATCAAACGCGGTCGGGAACGATTCTCCTGCGGCGATTCGTTGTTTGACAAAGGACTGCACATTTTTTTGCATGTCAAGGATGTCCATGGGATCCCCTCCTGTTCACAAAGTAGTATGCGCGAAACAGCAGCGGTTCATGAACAGAAAAAGAGACGCTATGGGGAAGCGTCTCTTTTTCCAAGAACCAAACAAAGGTGGGCCACCTGAGAGTCTCAGGTTACTTTTCATTTTAAATTGAATATTTATACAAGTCAACGAAAAAATATTCCAAATGTCGAAAAAATCTTTCAAAGACGGGTTTGAAAAAAGAACGAGAATTTCAGAAAATGGCATCTTACTCGCGATAACATAGAAAAAATGCGGAATGCATCTTGTTTTTGTTCGGTTTTGATGAAGCGTATCCCTTGAATTTTGAAGCTAGGAGTAGTATGATAACACTCGTCGCTTTGAAAATTAATGCGGTCGTGGCGGAATTGGCAGACGCGCAAGATTCAGGTTCTTGTGGGCGCAAGCCTGTGGAGGTTCAAGTCCTCTCGACCGCACCATTTTCATCGTCTATATGCGGCTATAGCTCAGAGGGAGAGCACCACCTTGACACGGTGGGGGCCATAGGTTCGATTCCTATTAGCCGCACCATGATCCGGAGAGGTGTCCGAGCTGGTCGAAGGAGCACGACTCGAAATCGTGTAGGCGGGGAACCGTCACGTGGGTTCGAATCCCACCCTCTCCGCCATTTTGTTTGCAAATTGAAACGGAATGTAGCGCAGCTTGGTAGCGCGCACGCTTCGGGAGCGTGAGGCCCAGGGTTCGAATCCCTGCATTCCGACCATATACAAAAGGGGCTTTCCCAAACGTCATGAGAAATGACTTAAGGGACAGCCTCTTTGTTCGATACATAACTTCATTTCACCCTCCCATCGTTTCAAGAGAGGATATAAAGTCAGTGGATAAGGTTAATTTGGAAAATTCAAGCATCGCACGGGATTGAAACCGGTCTTTTTTCCACAAAACGGAAAATTCACGGACCAGGGAATGATCTTTGATGCGCAGGGCGTACAAGCTTTTTAATTTCAATTCTTTTTGAATACTCCATTTTGAAATAAAGGAAACACCCAATCCGAATTCAACCGCTTCCTTAATGGCCTGGGTCGATCCAAACTGGATGTTGCGCCGGGAGTGGATTTGCAACGAATGAAGGATTTCCGTCAATGCAAACCGGGTTCCCGAACCTGCTTCCCGCACGATAAAAATTTCGTTCTCAAGATCAGGAACATCGACTTCCGATTGGGAAGCAAATCGGTGATAGGGGGGTACAATCAAAATGAGTTCATCTTCAAGAAACGGAGAGATGACTAAATTTGCAGGCTTAACCGGCCCTTCTACAAGACCGATGTCAATCCGGTTGGTCAAAGCATACTCCGCAATCATTTCCGTGTTGCCGATTGTCACGGCAATCTCCACATCCGGATATTGCTTTGTAAAATAAGCAAGCAAACGGGGAAGCACGTATTCGCCGATTGTCAGCGAAGCACCAATCGTTAATTTTCCGGTAACCAACCCCAGCAAATCGGAAATGGATTGATAGGCTTCCTGGTGCAGCCTTAAAATTTGCAACGCATACGGATACAGCAATTCCCCGGCTTGCGTCAATTCCACCCGTTTGTTGTTCCGTTCAAACAACTTCACCTGATAATAGTCTTCCAAAGAGTGAATTTGTTGGGAAACGGCCGGCTGCGTCAGATTAAGGGCTTCAGCCGCCCGGGAAAAATTCTTTTTTTCGACGACAGTAACAAAAACCAAGAGTTGTAAATGCATAACCCCACCTCGCAACTTTGTAATAGAGATGACGGATGACATTCACTCTGTATGAGCACACTACTCATGATGTTGATTTCACTGAAGGAGAGATACGGAGTGAAGAAAAGATCGATCGGATTGGCAATTGT
>JAGVBM010000102.1 GCA_020059765.1 Bacillota bacterium | reverse complement strand
TCGGTCCGTCTTTCGGATTCGGATTTGGCGGCTATGGCCCGTTTTACCCCAGACCGTATTATCCTTACCCGTATTATCCAAGACCCTTTTACCCTTATCCCAGACCTTTTTACCCGTATCCCAGACCCTATTATCCGTATCCCCGGCCGTATTTCTGATAAAACTGCAAGAAAGCGGGTCTTTCCAAAAGGGGGGCCCTTTTTTCATACTTGTTAGAATGGATAATATTCACATAATATTAAAAAAATTCTATAGAAATTTTTCAGATTATTTGTATAATAAAGATTAAACATTCGTGGAGGGATCAGGATATGAAACAAGGAGAGCCTTGCGTTTTATGTCAGCAGGAGACGGAAACAAACAAAGAGACGCCGTCTTACATGCGCGAACATTTCATTGACGGTGCCGGTCAATTATGTGAGGAGTGCTATACCGAAATCGCGAAAAATAAGGAGTGGCACAACCTGCTTTGATTGCAGCGGCTCCCTATTGTTGTTGACAAAACTCGACCTCCTGCATTGACAGGAGGTCTGTTATTGCCCGTCAAATCCGCCACAAACTGCATAATATGCCGGAGTTGCTTGAGCGGGTCCCCTTTTTGCAAAGGATTACAAGCTTTGATACCGGGTTCAGCAAGCAGTCTGCATCAATAAGCGCCGCCCGTTGAATAAGGAACGAGCAGGAAGAACAGCACAAAGATGATAAGAAACACAACCGCCCAACGAGTGTATCCACCAAAAATTCCGTACATGATGGCCCTCCTTTCGCACAGGAGTTCTTCACATGGTTTGCGAAGATAGTACATAGGATGCAGGTAGGCGCATTTCTGTATAGGACATCTGCCTGTAAACCGAAAAAAGGGCGTATGTACGGAGGAGATGTCCCAGGCCGTTGTCCGGGGGACGCGTGTTGATTCTCCCAACAGGCAATTTGTTTGGTAAAATAGAGGGCACACGAACAAGATTGCAGGAAGCGAGGATCTCAAATGAAAATAGTCGTGACAGGGGCGGCCGGTTTTATCGGATCGCATCTTGTCGACCGTTTGCTGCGGGAAGGACATCAAGTGGTTGGCATCGACGCGTTGCTGAGAGAGGATTGGCGTCACGTACAGTTTGCTAATTTGGCAAATGCTCTGCAAGATGCTAATTTCATATGGATTCGAAAAAATATGTTGGAAGTGGAGCTGGAACCGATTGCCGCAGATGCGGATATTGTATTTCATCATGCGGCGATTGCCGGTGTGCGGCAAAGTTGGGGATCTGAATTTGGCCAATATATGGATGCCAACATCAGGGCCACTCATCGTTTGCTGGAAGCTTGTAAACACGGGCAATTGCGCAAGTTTGTATACGCTTCTTCCTCGTCGGTGTACGGTGGATCAGAAGGTGCCGTTTCAGAAGACGCCCCCTTACAGCCTGTGTCGCCTTATGGAATGAGCAAATTGGCCGGAGAGCATCTGGTACGCATGTATTATCTGACGTATGGCGTTCCGGCGACATCACTTCGCTACTTTACCGTGTACGGACCAAGGCAGCGGCCGGATATGGCTTTTCATAAATTTTTCAAGGCGGTCCTAGAGGGACGTTCGCTGCCGGTATACGGAGACGGTTCGCAAACACGGGATTTTACGTATGTCGCCGATGTAGTGGAAGCGAATTTGCAGGTGATGAAGCTGCAGAAACACGGGAATGTTTTTAACATTGGCGGAATCGAACGGGCCTCCGTACTGGATATACTGCAGCTCATGCAAGAGTTGACAGACCGCGACGTGCGCATCGAATATCTTCCAAAGCAAGCCGGAGACCCCGACCATACCCGGGCGGATCTGTCTGCGGCACGGGAGAAATTGGGATACATCCCGCAAATCGGATTGCGGGCAGGATTGGCGGAGGAATGGAACTACATCCGGCAGCTCTATGCCTGAAGAAAAAAAAGAAGGCGCCCGGCAGGGTGCCTTCCTTTGTCAAGCTTTGTCAAGACTTGTACACATCGGGACGCCGATCTTCAAAGATCGGGATCCGTTTGCGAACCTCATCGACGAGGGACAGGTCGATTTCCACATGGTGGATTCCTTCCCGATCATCCGCTTCCAGCAGGATCTCTCCCCACGGATCAACCGCCATGGAATGTCCGAAAAATTCCGTTTCTCCTACTTTGCCGACCCGATTGCAGGAAATCACGTACATTTGGTTTTCAATCGCACGCGCCATTTGCAGGGTTCGCCAGTGATGCAGCCGCGGGTGCGGCCATTCGGCCGGAATGAATAGCACTTTTGCGCCGGAAAGGGCCAATTGCCGGGATAATTCCGGAAAGCGCAAATCGTAACAGATCATCGTACCGCAGGTCATTCCATCCACTTCAATCTGGCCTGCGCCAGATCCTGCCTGCAGATACTTCTCTTCGTCCATCAATCGAAACAGATGGAGCTTGGAATAGCTGGTCACAGGCTCTCCCTGGCGATTGAACAGATAGGTCGTGTTGTACACTTGACCGTTCCGCTTGTCCGCCACGGATCCGGCGAGAATATGGATGTTCAGTTCTTTTGCCAGACGCGCCATCTGCTCGATGGTCTGTTGGCCGTTGCTATCCGACAACTGATCGATTCGTTCCAAGTCGTAGGCGGTCGTCCAAAGTTCAGGCAAAAGGACCAGGTCCGTTCCGGCAGATGCCGCCTGCCTAATCAACTTCTCTGCGCGTTCACGATTGGCAGAAACCTCACCGAATTGAATATCCATTTGGATGATCGATACGCGCAAACGATCCATGCTGTTTCCTCCATTGCGGCAAAACTTGCGTCTACCGCTTGCGTTTTTTCAAAGTTTCCCTGCTTTGGTTCAACAAAGCGGTCACCATGTCCAATTGGCTTAATTCCGAAACAATCGTCAGCGTGACGGCGGCTGTTCCGTATCGTTGGATCAGATCTTGCAAAATCCGCTTCTGTCCATCGGAGACGGGTCCTACATGCAATTCGAGATATTCGGCAATTTCGTTAACATCATTTTGCAGTTCCGGAAGCTCATTTGAAGTGGTGCGATTCTCGCGGACCATCGGATTACTCCTCAACCACCGTAACTTTACTCATTTTGTCGCCTTGCTGAATCTGGTCAACCACATCCATGCCGTTGACGACTTGTCCGAACACCGTATGCTGGCCGTCCAGGTGCGGTTGCGGCTCGTAGCAAACGTAAAATTGGCTGCCGCCTGTATCGCGGCCTGCATGAGCCATTGCCAGCGTGCCGCGAACATGCTTGTTCGGATTGATCTCGCATTTGATCGTGTAACCCGGGCCGCCGGTTCCGGTTCCGTAGGGACATCCGCCTTGGGCGACAAATCCGGGGATCACCCGGTGAAAGGTCAATCCGTTGTAAAACCCGGAATTGGCCAGTTTTTCAAAATTGGCAACCGTATTCGGTGCGTCCTGGTCAAACATTTCGATTTCCACAGTTCCGCCTTTTGCCATTTCTATGTAAGCTTTCTTCATCGTGAGACCTCTCTTTTCCTATGTTTTCTTCATTATACCGCAGTTGGAACATCATTCAACAAAAAATCGGCACGCCGCATGGGCATGCCGATTCGGGAAGTGAAGCAGCGCGGCATGTATTCAATATGCCCCTTGTTTGTTGTGGAATGTTTGGCAGTTTGTGTCTTGGCATTCGTCCGCATGCCGCCCGGTCACTTCGATCGCTTCCGCCACGCAATAATTTCCGTCTTTCCAATATTCGCAAGAGTTGACGGTGCAAGTGATGGTAGGCTGCATGTCACCGCCTGCGAACAGTTTGCTGACGGCGCCTCCCCAGTTGACATTGTCCAGCGATCCCAGCATGTTGGCAAAGGAAGAAGCTTGCGCAAATGTTTTGCACATGGTCTGTTCGATAATTTGTGACATGCGTCCCTCTTCTTCATGCAT
>JAGVBM010000149.1 GCA_020059765.1 Bacillota bacterium | reverse complement strand
ATCGCCCGCTGGATCTCGCTCATGATCACTTCCTGCAGTTCCTTGTAACCGGGTGCAGCCGGGCGCGGTTTTGCATATTTCAACTGTTCCACCGCCACCTTGAACTGCGGTTTCTCTTGATAGTACTTCTTCATTTCCTCGCTGTTCAGCGCACTTGTCCGGACCGGCATGTAGCCGGTGGTTTGGCTCCAGGAGGTCGTTTGTTTGGTATCGGTCATCCATTTGACGAATTTCCAAGCGGCTTCTTTCTTCTCTTTGCTGGATTTCGCCAGGATCACGAAGTTGGCGCCGCCTGTGGGAACGCCGTAATCCTTGTTCGCCGGCAGGAAAGCGGTTCCCAGGTCAAACTTGGCCTTGGACAGCAAGCTGCCCAGACTTCCCGTCGAGGTGAAGATCATGCCGACCGTCCCGTTGGCAAAATCGTTTTCCGCCACTTCCCACGCATTGTACTTCTCGCCCGGCGGAAATTTCATGACGCCCTCATCAAGCATGGATTTCCAGAAGGAGAGAGGGGCAATTCCTTCTTTGTTGTTGACCAGCAGTTGCTTGCCATCCTCGCTGAGGATCTTGCCGCCGCTTTCAAACACCAGCGCTTCATAGAACCAGATGTCGATCGGGGTGGAAAACCCGTACGTCTGCTTGTCTCCTTCTTTCTTGGTCATCGCTTTCGAGAACTGGCGCAGCTCCTCCCAGGTTTTCGGTCCTTCCGGATTCAGCCCCGCTTTTTTCAGCATATCTTTGTTCAGGTACAAGAGCGGGGTGCTGCGGGCAAAGGGAATCGCGTACAGTTTGTCTTTCCAGTAGGAGTTGCCCATCAAGCCGGGGGCATAGTCGTTCAGATCGGTCCCGTTTTTGCCTTCGGCGTAAGGTTTCAATTCTTCCAAGGCGCCGGCGTTGGCAAAACTTGCGACCGAAGCGATTTCCACCATCGTTACGTCCGGTTGGTTGCCGGCCGCGATGGCAGCCAGAACCTTCGCGTGATTCTCGTAATAGTTTCCTTGATATGTAGCGGTGACTTTCACTTCATTTTGCGACTTGTTGAATTCCTCGACCATGGACTGAATCTTTTCCCCGTTCTTGCCGCTCAGGGAGTACCAGAATTGAATTTCCGCCGGTTGGTCGGACTTTGCCGCCGGTTGATTGCCTGTCGGCGCGGAGCTGCCGCAAGCGGCGGTGGTCAGCGCCAAACTGCCAAGCAGGATGCCGGCCAACACTTTTTTCAGTTTCTTGATCTTTGTCATTTAGGGTGTCCTCCTTTAGACACGATATTTTTCGTCGCATTCATCCTTACTTGACGCCCGAATAGACGAACGCCCGAATGATTTGCCGCTGTGCAAGAAAGAAAATCAATAAGATCGGCAGCACGAGAATCAGATTGCCGGCCATGACAATATGCCACGCAACACCTCCTTCCGATTGTTTCAACATGGCGATTCCAATCGGCAGGGTGCGCACCAGTTCCTGGTTGGTCATCACGAGCGGCCAGAAATAATCGTTCCAGTGATAGATGAAGCTGAACAAGCCGAAGGTTACGAGCACCGGCCTGGCCATGGGAACCATGAGGTTCCACATGATCTGCCATTCGCTCGCCTGATCAAGACGTGCCGCTTCCACAATCTCTTCCGGCACTTGCATGAAAGCCTGACGCAGCAGGAAAATGCCGAAGGCGCTCGCCGAATAGGGAAGAATCAAGGCCCATAACGTATTGATCAGTTTCCACTGGCTCAATTCCAGAAACACCGGCAGAAAGGTGATTTGCGGCGGAATCATCAGTGCGATCAACGACAATCCAAACAGCCAATTGCGCCCCTTGAAGCGATAGCGGGCGAATGCATAAGCTGCCGGAACACCTGTCAAAAACTGCAGGATCAAGATGCTCAGCGCCACCAGGACGCTGTTGCTGAAATAGGTCAAAAACGGACCCGAATCCCAGGCTTTCACGACATTTTCCCAAAGCCACGTTTCCGGCAGCCATTGGGGCGGAAACTGGATCACTTCCTGCAAACTTTTAAAGGATGTCAGAAACATCCAGACAAACGGAAAGACAAAAATCAGGGCGACCATCATCATTCCGGCCAGCTCAAGCCATTTCAGCATCTTGTGCACATGCGGCATACCCACACCCCCTCACCGGTAATGAACTCTTTTGGACAAGAACAGAAAGTGAAAAACGGTCAGGATGCCGACGATCAACAGCAGCACCACACCTGCCGCCGATGCGTAGCCGATTTTGAAAAAATCAAAGCCGTTTTCATAGATGTAGTAGACCAGCATGTTGGTGCTGTTGACCGGTCCGCCTTGGGTCATCACCTGAACCGTGTCAAATACCTGAAACGAGTTGATCGTATTGATCACCAACAGGAAAAACAGGGTGGGAGACAGCATGGGAATCGTGATTTTCGAGAATGTCCTCCAGACCGGCGACCGGTCCATGGCAGCCGCTTCGTAAATCTCCCGGGGGATGCTCTGCAATCCTGCGATAAACACCAGTGTGTTGTATCCGACGATCTTCCAGACGCTGACAAGAATCAATCCGTAGATGGCCGAATCGGTGTCGGTCAGCCATTTGGACGGGGGCAGCCCGAACCAATTGAGCACCCAATTGAGCAGTCCGTAGCGGGGATCCATCATCCACATCCAGAGGAGGGACACCGACACCAGAGAAATGATATACGGACTGAAAATCGCTCCCTGCACGATGCCGTACAGGCTTCCCCGGCGATTCAGCCACAGCGCCAACAGCAGAGAAATGCCCAGCGACAAACTGACCGTCAGCAAGGTATAGAGAAACGTATTGAACAAGACCTGATGAAACTCCGGTTCGGCAAACAGTTCCAGATAATTGGCGATACCGACAAACTCCTTGTCCGGACTGATAAAATTCCAAGAGGTGAAGCTGAGATAGATCATATAGCCGATGGGATACAGAAAAAACGCCAGAAACACCAGCAAAGCCGGCAGTACAAAGAGGTAGGGCCTGACCGGCATCCACAGCCGTTCCAGAATCGACATTTGCTGATTCATCCTATCGCCCTCCCACCCCGAGCACAGCAGGTTCCGTAAGAGGAGACAAGATCGCTTCCAGTGCATGCCGGGCAAATGCATCCTGTTCACGAACACGTTGCCCTGCGGCAGCATCAAAGAAATACAAATCCTGCTTCCGCAGTCGGACAAGGACCTTCTCATCCTGGTTCAGCAAAAGATCCGAGTGGCTTTTCACGGCAAACGCTCCAAGCTGGGTCTGCACTTTGTAAAGTGTCTCCGCCCCCAGCACTTCCCGTCCCAGAATGACGCCTTCAGCGGAAATTCCTTCCGGGGGATTGTCCGCCCGCTGCAGATCCGGCTTCGTCCGCTGCCATTCCGCATGAAACGAAAACGCGCTTCCGTCTTCCCGGATCAACATGACCCGTTCCGGCCGGATACCGAGCTGGAGGCCGGGCAGATCGGGCAATGTCAGGATATTCATGGACGGGGTGCCGATAAACCGGGCAACAAATCGATTGGCCGGTTCCTGATACAGTTCCATCGGTGAAGCCGTTTGTTGGATTCGCCCCCGATCCATCACCACGATCTGATCGCCCATCGACATGGCTTCCACTTGATCGTGTGTGACATAGATGAAGGTAGCGCCCAATTGCTTGTGCAGTTCGATCAGTTCCGTCCGCATTTGATGGCGCAGTGTCGCGTCCAGATTGGACAGCGGTTCGTCCATCAAAAACACTTTCGGTTTTTTCACCATGGCGCGAGCCAGCGCCACGCGCTGCCGCTGACCGCCCGACAAGGTGGACGGCTTGCGCTGCAAATAATCGCTCAAGCCCACAATCTCCGCGATTTCCCGGATCAATTGTTCCCGTTCTTCTTTGCGGACTTTGCGATTTTTCAGTCCGAATTCGATATTTTCCTTGACAGTCATCGTCGGATAGAGGGCGTAGTTCTGAAAGACCATTGCCAAATCGCGTTTGCCAGGCGGCAGATCGTTCACTTTCTGGTCGCCGATCCAAATCTCTCCTTCGGTGACCGTTTCAAGACCGGCGATCATCCGCAGCGTGGTGGTTTTTCCGCAGCCGGACGGGCCGACCAGCACCGTAAACGAACCGTTGGAAATGGTCAGGTCCAACTGTTGAATGACGGTTTGCCGGTCAAATGTTTTCACAATCTGTTTCAACACCACTTCTGCCATAGGGTTGTCCTCCTTGCGTTGCCGGCAGGAGCCGACCGTTTACGTTCTTCGAGGCAAATCGACGCTGGCCAGCTCTTCGATCAACTGGTCAAAATTGGCATATCGCCTGTCAGGAACCGGGTTCTGCCACTCTTCCTTGCCGTACCATTCAAGCACCGCACTTTTGACACTTGCCGCTTGTGCGGCCAACACATCGTATCGGCTGTCGCCGATCATCAAGACAGAGCCGGGATCCGCCCTTAACCGGCGGATGGCAAGCGTTACCGGTTCAGCCGCCGGTTTGCCTGCCCGCACATGATCCAAGGCGACAATCGTATCAAACAAGTTCAGAATTTCTGCCAACCGCAGGTCGGCTACCGTCAGATCGTATTGTTTGTTGGTCACAATTCCGAGCTGGAAACCGTAACGTTTCAATTGCTGCAAGCCTTCTTTCACACCGGGGAACAGCCGGACGTTCTTGTCTTGGTGCTGCCGGATATGAGTGAAATAAGCTTCCAGAAACATTTCCTTGGCCGCTGCATCCGGCAATCGGCCCTCCACGTCCCGCATAAAATCGTCAAGTGATTCCCCGAACCGCTGCAGCAGATCATTCCGTGAAAACATCCCCGGCAAAAACCGGGCAGACGTGTCGTACAGTGCATCAATGACCGAATCCCGGCTGTCCAGCAAAGTTCCGTCCAAATCGAAAAGAAGGCAGTTAATCTGTTTCAATCGTGAGGTTCTCCTTCCAAAGCCGATAATCTCCCATGGATACCGCGATCGCGCCATAGCGCAACGCCTCCGCCATCTGCCGCCTGTTGCGGAGCAATCCCCCGGCAATAATCGGAAGCGGGATTTGCTCCCGGAACTCCGCGATGATTTCCGGCAGCAGGGCGGGCATGATTTCCACCGCGTCTGGCATCGACTCCCGCACCGATTGCAGGCCGGTTTGATAGGCGTCGCTGTCCACCAGGAACAGCCGCTGGATTGTGAGCAACCCCTGTTTTTTCGCCTGCATGATCAGGCTGTTGCGTGTGCTGACGATGCCGGTCGGCCTTACATAATGCGCCAGAAAATCGATTCCTTCCCGGTCGTGGCTGATGCCTCCCAACCGTTCCAGATGCAAAAAAACAGGGAAATCGTGCGCCTTGAAAAGATCCACATACCGTTTAATGATGGCGATGTTTCCGATGGACAGCACCACCGCGCTGATCTCGGATGTCAGAGCGCGTTCGATGTCTTTTGCTTTTTTGACGGACGCAATCTTTTTGTGCTGAGTCAGCTTGTCATAGAATGCGGTTTGCATGACGCTTGCGTCTCTCGCATGTTTCATCATTCCATCGTCTCCCTGGAACACAAAAAACCTTTAACAGACACACCAAGAACACAACGTTCCGGTAATCTATCAAAGGTTCTCCTTGGCTCCACCAATTCGATATCTACTTGTCTCTTTTACAATACCCCTCCACTTTTAATTCGATATGAACGAATTGTTAAAAAATAGTGAATGTGAACATCACAGGGATTGCAGCATCTCTTGCAGTTTTTTCGGGTCGGTCGTCGGCGCCAGGCACGCATAATTTTCGCAGACGTAGGCGGTTGCCTTGTTGTCTCTGGCCGATTTTCCTTCGGTAAAGGGCAGCCGCCGCTTGACTTCCTCCTCGCGGCCCAGTGGATTCAACACGACCACCGCCTGCGGCAAGAAGGAAGAACGGACGATCTGCAGCATCGCTTTCGTATCGTCAGCTTCCGGATCGCCCGCGATGACGATCTCCTTGCTGCCGTACATGGCAAACTGCAAGGCCATCAGCATATGCGTATACCCCGCCGGATACGCCTTGATGTTGCCGGAAAACGCCTGGATCTGCCGTTCCGCCAGTTTGTCAAACTGCGGATCTTCCGTCATGCGGGCAAGCCGCAGCAGGTTCATCGCGGCAACCGAGTTGCCGGAAGGAATCGCCCCGTCATACAGTTCTTTCGGTCGGGCCAGCAACTGTTCGCTGTCATTGCCGTAGAAGAAAAATCCGCCCTGCTCATCATCCCAAAACAGCCGGATCATCTCTTTCGTCAGTTCGATCGCGTCATCGAGGTGGGTTAGATCCCAATCCGCCTCATACAGTTCCAGCAGTCCCCAGACGAGAAACGCATAGTCGTCCAGATAGGAAGGAAACGCTGCTTCCCCGTCCCGATAACGAGCCAGCAAACGTCCGTCGTCCCGCCGCAGCTTGGCTTTGATGAAATTCACCGCCTTGTTCGCCGCCTGCAAGTAGCGTTCTTCCCCCAACACCCGGGCGCCTTTGGCAAGAGCCGCGATCATCAGCCCGTTCCAGGAAGTCAGGATTTTGTCGTCCTTGTGCGGGTGCACCCTTTGTTCCCGCGCGTCAAACAGTTTCTTGCGCGCTTCCTCCAGCAGACGGCTCAATTCTTCGCCGCTTATTTGATAGGCTTCAGCGATTGCGTCATGGTCGGTGTCGATCAGGTTGAGATGCGTCGCCCCGTGCTCAAAGTTTCCTTCGTCCGTCACATTGTAGCAGCGGCAGAAGATCTCGCCTTCCCGTTCACCGAGGATCTGCAGGATTTCTTCCGGCCGCCAGACGTAAAACTTGCCTTCTTCCCCT
>JAGVBM010000319.1 GCA_020059765.1 Bacillota bacterium | reverse complement strand
TTTTTGTCCGAAAGGCAAAAAACGGGTTGTTACCGGAACGCGGCTCTGCACGGCCGACAAAGAGCGGTTGGTTCCGTATCCGACCACCACGTCCGCTTGGGTGAAGACCGTTCGCTCCGCCTCTTGATCGCCGCCTTTCCACCATACCACAGCCAGACAATCGGCCAATTCAGGATCGATTTCCGCCAAGGCGCGAACAAACAAACTGATGAACAGGGGTTCCGCACTGGCCACCTTGCCGATGTTGGCCGATTTCACCAACAACCCGGACACGAGGCTCCACAGAGGGAGCCCGGGCACATTGCCCGCCCAGACGTGGGCGATCACCTCCGGACCGACCGCTTTGGCGAACCCCCCCTTGGCCCTTGGCCAGAACCCGTCCAACAGTCCGGGATTCCCGAAATCCTCCTGCAAAAACCGCAACAGTTGCGGTTTGCGAAATGTTTTCAAATAGGAAGTCAGTCCGAGCCGGACCATCTCCCTGTCGTAACCGGTGATGATCGGCAGGAACCGGTCCATTTTTTGCCGATAGGGATTGGAGGGATCGAGCAACCGTTGGATGACTTGGTCGAGCACTTCCACAATCTCGCTTACCGGGCGCAACTGCAAATGAGTCTCCCCCTGCTTGCGCAAACGGCCGATCAGATCCGTCATCTGGCCCGAGGTCAGCTTCGGCACGTCGACTTCGATCAAATCTTCTTTCGTCTGGAAGGTCAGTGTTCTCCACTCGATATCCGTCGCCGCCAGACCGGGCAGATAACCGGCTGTTTCTTTCATGGTGCTCACCCCTTCGCGGCTCGCAGGAATTCTTCCACCGCCAGCGAGCATCCTTTGGCTTCTGCCCCTTGCACCCGTCCCAGGAGCAGGAAACCGCCTTCCGTCTGAACCCCCGCATCTTCCGTCAGGATCGTTGTAACAGAGTTAAAATTGGCCAAATCGCAGTGCACGATGACCCCGGTTTCACCCGGGGGCACTTCTTCCCCCGTCAACGGATTGACAATTCGCGTGCGGATCCAGTGCGGACCCGATTTGACGGAAGGAATCCGTGCATTTCCCTCGTCATACAGCTGCGTGCTCAGTTCGGTCATCCCGTACATGTTGATGCACCTCTCCGGCGGCACGCCAAAGGTTTCCGACAACTGCCGATAGAATGCATCCGCCGCAATTTCCCGCGACCTGCCTTTGACTCCACCGGTATCGAGAATGCGGCTCCCCGCCGGCAAACGAAATTTGTGTCCCATTCGCTGACATTCATCGAGCACATGCACAAAACTGAAAGTCGCCCCAAGCAGCGCATAAGGTTCTCCCCGTCGTTCGGCCCGTTCCAATTCTTCGAACAACCGGGGAATGTCCACACCCTCACTGTTCATCAAATACCCGCTGTCTTCCCCGCCAAACTCCCGCAAAGCCAAGGCCAGGTAATGGGCAAGCGAGGAATTGGGCAATTCCTGTTCCGTCGGAAACAAGATTCCCATATGAATCTTGGCTTCGTCTTGCATAAACCGTTTTTTGAAATTCAGGATCATCGAACGGTCGTACACCTGTAAGGTGGGGTGATAATGCTTGCCCCTTTTTTCCGGATTGGTGGTGCCGCTGGTCATATAGACGGCCTCTGCCTGCTTCGGATCGGTGCAGCTGAGTGTCAATTCCTTAAAGCCGGTGATCGGTACGGCCGGAATGTCCCGCCAGCTTTTGACCGAGCGCAGGGTTTTCCCCCGTTCCCGGCAAAACGCCTGATAGGGTTTGTTGTTCGTATATTGATAGGCAAACAGCCGCAGCGCCATGTCGTTGAATGCCTCTTCGCCGCCGTCTTCCCGCTCCATGAATTCAGTTAATGCAGTTGTCCATTCCTGTACCGTCATGTTCCGAGCCTCCATTAAAGAAAAAAGCACCTTGCGTCAGCAAAGTGCTTGTTCTTGCAAAGTGAAAATTGCAAGCGGCGTTATTGCCGCACAAACGGCAACCGCGCTGTTCGACACTCCCTACGCTGGCATTACCCAACAGGTTCAATCGGTCTGCGGCGGAACAGCCGCACTCTCAGCCCACATCCGCAGGCTCCCGATACATTTGTTACACTTATCATAATCAACCGTCCAAATGCGGTCAAGCTTCTGCCCAAACTGTTCATTGCCCCTCATCATGCCAACGGATCACAGATCATCGTTTGCGTACGTTTGAAAAATGGGCGCATCTCCATTCTGCACGTGGGGATGGGCAAGTTCCCATTTCCAAGTTTTACAATACATTGGTAATGTAGGCTCAACAGAGAGTGAGGTGGACGGATGGCTGTTATTAAAGCAACTTCAGCCGATCATAAGCTTCTTGGACGGCTCATGCGGGCCGAAGCAGAAGGAGAAGGCCCATTGGGGATGCTGATGGTCGGAAACGTCGGCGTCAATCGGATTCGCTCCAACTGTCTCGATTTCAAGGGGATTCGTACCATGAATCAAATGGTCTTTCAACGTCCGGGCGGATTTGAAGCAACCGTCAAGGGCTACTTTTACCAGCGTGCGCGAGAAAAAGACGCCCGATTGGCGCGCCGCGTCATTAACGGAGAACGACAGCACCCAGCGACAAACTCGCTATGGTTCTTCGATCCCGGTCGTCGCGGATGTCCCGGTGCCTGGTACAACCAAAGAAACATCGGACGGTATAAAGCTCATTGTTTCTTTGCTCCCACACCCCGAGCGTGTCCTCGCGTCTATTGATCGGAAACGCAGCCAATCATCTGCAGCCGTTTGTTCGTCACCGAACATATTCGCTCGCTGTGGACAGACGGTTGTCACTGCGTAAGAAAATTCCAAATGAGGAGAGGAATGAATTTGTATTACCTTTACCCTGATTACAGACAAGTGTATCCCTATCCCGGCGCGACGTTTCCGGAAATGGCGCAGCCGACAGTTCCTACCATTCCAACCCCAAGCGGCGCTTTGCTGCCTGCCATACCCGGTGCGGCAGAGGCCGTAACGGCGCCGGGAGAAGAGTCGTACATTGAGAACATTTTGCGTTTTAACCGGGGGAAAATCGGCACCTTCTATTTTACCTACGAAAACAATTCGCAATGGAACGCGAAAATCTATCGCGGACGCATTGAGACCGCCGGGCGCGACCATATCATTATCAGCGATCCGAAAACCGGCAAGCGCTACCTGTTATTGATGGTGAATCTGGATTATGTTGAGTTCGACGAACCGCTGGCCTATATTCCCCCACACCTGTCTCCTGCTATGCAACAACAGCTTACAACCGGCGCAACCCGCGAATAATTCGGGTCACCTGACAACAGACCTGATGCCGTTTGGCATCGGGTCTGTTGTTTTTTCTCTGCCTGCTGGCACGAGTTGAAGCTTACCTGACATTGCTGCACCATGTCGATTTTTATTTGGATCGAATTTTTGAAAAAGTATTGTTGTTCCCCAAATAACTGTGTTATAGTACACACATAAAATTAATACTGTTATATAATACATTAACGGGTTTTGAGAGGAGAGGAACGAAACATGACAA
>JAGVBM010000379.1 GCA_020059765.1 Bacillota bacterium | reverse complement strand
TTTCTCCGTACGCAGGCATCCAAGCTACAGGGCTCCTTGGTGATTACCCTGACCGGACTTTCACCGGCTAGATAGCGCGTGCTTAGCTGGGCACGCAGTGCAACAAAAGGAGCAGACCACAGGTGTCTGCTCCTTATCTTTTGATACAGTAATTTATATTTACAATCAGACAATCAGCCGGATGGATTCCGGAATCACTTCAAAAGACTCCGGTGTTGTGCCTGTGATTTCACCGTCCGCATGGATTAAAAACGGTTCATTTGTTTCCACTCGGATCCTGCGGCCTCGTATCATTCTCACTTTTGAATGGGAAACATGGCGTCCCGTAAAGATTTGCGGAAAGACCCGAATCAGCTCCAACTTGGATATTCCCGAAACCACGCAAATATCAAGCTCGCCGTCACGGCAATTTGCTTGTGGCGTGATCTTCATTCCCCCGCCGTAGGATATGGCATTTCCAACTGCGATTAACAGCACTTCTTCAAATTCGTACCGTTTGCCGTCCACGTCAATAGTTGCATGTGTTGCTTTAAACTGGGGCAGGTTTTTCATGACGGATACCACATACCCCAATGCTCCCAGTCGCTTTAATACGCGAGATTGATTGGTGTCATTCGCGACGGTTGCATCGAAACCCATTCCCGCCACATTAATAAATACACGGTCCTGCATGCGTACCAGATCGACCAAAACGGTTTGATTGCGTAAAATTCGCTCCGCTTCTTGCACCGGGTGACGACTCCAATTGAACAGCCTCGCAAAATCGTTGCCCGTTCCGGCCGGAACCACACCAAAAGCCGTCTTATATCCAACTATTCCGTTAACCGTCTCGTGTACGGTACCATCTCCACCGATCACGATGACTTGTTCGTAATCCGATCCATTGCTCCTCGCAAATTCCGTTGCTTCACCCGATCTAGTCGTGAGATGGCAATCAAACTGCACGTTCTTTTCCAGCAGGACTTGTGACAATTGGTCCCAAACATGAAGTGCCCGTCCTTTTCCTGCATTCGGGTTGACAATAAACAGACGTCTCATCGCGGTTCATGTTTATGCAAAGCCATCTGCAGCGCTTCTTTCTCTTCATCGGTTAGCTTGTACTTTGAATCCCCTTTTTCAATAGGTTTCGCGTAAGTTCTTGAATCTTCCCGGCCATAGAGACTTGTAAGAACAACCCCGTTATGATCCCTGTTCAGAATAGCGATTGAATAGCTTAAATCACTTCCTACATCATTAAACGCATTGTATCTTACAATTCCGATCGGTCCTAAACTTTCTTTGATATCCTGATATACTTCTGCTTGTTTTTCTCGTATCTGCTTCACCTGATCACGCAGATCGTTGATTTGTTCCGACTGTTTAAAGATCAATTCTTCCAAATTCGCCTTGTTGACCCCTCGCATTAGTTGCTGATACCTGCGGTGCAATTGATTGAGGCGAATCGTGTTGATGATGAAAAAGAACAAGGCCAATACCAACAATCCAACAATAATCAGTACGACGGTTTCAAGATTGTCCAAAATCACTTGCCGATAATCAAACATCCAAGATAGGCTCCTTCCCCATTTCAACCATTCTTTTACGATTTGCTGCATAAACGGACGATGCTGTAAGTCCTGAACCAGTTTATTCAAATTGAATCGACGTTATTGTATCACAATCGGTTACTGGTGCCTTCAGTCCCTGGACCTATCTGCTGTGCTACAGCAGAAGCCATTTGATAATTCCCGCAACAAAAATCGATGGCAGCAAATTCCCAACATGAATCCTTTTGATTTCCAAAATATTGAGGGCGATCCCCATAATCAGAATTCCACCTGTCGCCGACATGACATTGATGACCGGTTCCTGCAAAAAATCCCGCAGCCATCCAGCCGACAATGCAATGGCTCCTTGATACAGTACGACCGGAATCGCCGACAGCATTACACCCAACCCCATCGTTGAAGTGAAAATAACGGCTGAGAATCCATCCAAAATTGACTTTGTGAACAGCACGGAATGATTGTTGTTCAATCCGCTGTCCAAAGCACCGACAATTGCCATGGCTCCGACACAATAGATCAGCGTGGCAAACACGAATGCTTCGGCCACATTGCCTTGTCCCATTTTTTTCAATTTACTTTCCGCAATCTTCCCAAGGGTTTCTAATCCTTGCTCAATTTTCATCAGTTCACCGAGTATCGCGCCGATTACAATCGAAAGAATGACCCAAATCAAGTCCTCACCAGCTTTAAACGCCATGGTAGCTCCTATAATGAACACAGATAGACCCAGTCCCTGCATAATCGTCACTTTCATCTTTTCCGGAATTCGCTGAAAAACGGCTCCCAATAAAGCTCCGCCAATAATGGCAACTCCATTGACCACTGTCCCTAAAAGCACCATGTTCTGTATCTCCTCATCCGACAATGTCTGTAATTGCATGTACAAATTCTTCTATCTCGTGTTCACTGTTAAAATACCCGATGCTCGCTCGGATCAAACCGTCTTCCAAGGTACCCAACGTTTCATGGGCCAGTGGAGTGCAATGCAGACCGGTACGAACTGCAATGTCATAATGCGCATCCAGGATAAACCCAATTTCGGAAGATGCATAGCCTTCAATTGAAAATGAAACGATCGGACAATGCGGGACTCCCTTCTCCGGAACATAGGTGCGAATTCCTTTCACACCAGTGATTTTCTCGAGCAAAAGTGCTGTTAACCCTTCCTCATGCTTGCGGATGGTCTGCAATCCTGTCTTCTCGATAAACTCCACACCTGCTCCCAACCCGGCGATCCCGACTGTATTTTGCGTACCACTCTCATATCGGTCCGGACGGGCAGGAGGTTGATCGATCAATTCTGACTGTCCTCCCGTTCCCCCATGGAGCAACGGTATCAAATCAATCTCGGGATGGATATACAGTCCTCCGGTTCCTTGCGGTCCGTAAAGGCTTTTATGACCCGTAAACGCCAACAAATCCACGTTCATCAATTCTACATCGATCGGCCAGTACCCAGCCGTTTGCGATGCATCCACCAGCAATCTTATCCGGCGTCTGTTCGCAATTTCTCCAATATCTTCGACCGGCAAGATTCTTCCCGTCAGATTTGAGCCATGTGTCGCAGCAATCAACTTCGTATTCGATTGAATCGAAGATTCAATCTCTCGCAAGATGTGATCATTTGTCCCCACTACCGTTATGTAAGTGATTTGCACCCCAAGATTCCGTAAAAACTCAAGGGGACGGCGCACTGAGTTATGTTCGAATGACGTTGTGACAACATGATCTCCCGGTTTCAAAAAACCTTTCAAAGCCAAATTGAGCGCCTCAGTTGCATTCTGGGTAAACACAATGTCAGCCGGATTTGTCACATGAAACAATTTCGCCAGTTGATAACGCG